>DATCTM010000080.1:0-25032 GCA_036567945.1 Vicingaceae bacterium | reverse complement strand
GTTAAAGGAATTACTGTAAATACAACTCATGGAGATGAAACTTCTATAGCAAAAGTAAAAAATTTATTTCATCCACAAGTAGAATCTATGGAAGGTGCAGCATTTTTATATGCCTGTTTGTTAGAAGGAATTTCTTGTCTGCAAATTAGAGCCATATCTAACAAAGTAGAAAGAAGAAATAAAGATAATTGGGATATAAAGTTGGCAGTTAAAAATCTTACAGAAAAGTCTTTAGCGATAATAAAAAACCTATAAATCTCTACCTTTTTCTTTTAACAAAGGAACAAACCTAAACGCTCCTAAATCTGTAGTCTTAAAATTATCTTCATCAATTTTCACTATTTTTTTCATGATTTGATGATCTTCATTATCAACAGGAATAACCATAATTCCACCAACAGCAAGTTGTTTTAGTAAATCTTCTGGCACATAAGGAGCTCCCGCAGTTACAATAATTTTATTAAAAGGAGCATAGGTAGGTAAACCAAGGTAGCCATCCCCATAAAAAAGTTTGGCATTATAGCCCAACTTAGGAAGAAATTCTTTGGTTCGGTCGAACAGTGCTTTTTGTCGTTCAATAGAAAATACCTTAGCTCCTAACTCTAACAAAACAGCAGTTTGATAACCAGAACCTGTTCCTATTTCTAATACTTTGTCTCTTGGTTGAATTTCTAAAGTTTGAGATTGAAAAGCAACTGTATAAGGTTGAGAAATGGTTTGACCTGATCCTATAGGAAAAGGTTTATCCTCATAAGCAAATTGATGAAGAGCTGTATCAGCAATAAATAAATGCCTTGGAATTTTAGCTATGGCATCTAATACTTTGGTATCCGTAATACCCTTTTTTGCTAAAATTTCTGCTAATTTATTTCTTAAACCTTTGTGCCTATAACTATCCATATTTATTTTTATTAACAACTACAAAGTAAGTATTCTTTAACTTAAAAATGATAAAAAAATGAAGCTATATTATTAAAATATGAGTGTTAATAAGAATTTATTTTATCAAACACAAGCTAGTAAGTATGGACTATTTTTGTTTTAAAATTATTTTAGATGTTAAAGATAGGTCTAGTAGGTTCAGCGTATTTGATAGAAAAGCATATTGATTCTGTTGTGAAGTCAATTGATTTTCAATTAGTTGGTTATTACAATGTAAATACAAACAGCGGTAGTAAGCTACCTACATCTATTGTTAATCAATATGAGTTTTATGATTTAAACGAACTGTTACATCAAACACAACTCATTTACTTGTTTAGTCTTTCAGACGATGTTAGAATGCCTATAACCATTCAGGTAATAAAATCTGCCAATCATCTTTTAATAGATAAGTCTAATATAAAATCAACTATAGAAGCAAAACAATTACTCGATTTAGCAGAAGAAGCCGGAGTAATTACTCAAATGAGTAATATTTCTACACTATCTCCTTTGTATAAAGCATCTAAAGAAGATCTTACGCAACCAATATTAATAGAATCAGTTACGAATATTCATTATAAAAATAAATCTGCTTATTTGCTTAATGATTTATTATGTGATGAGTTAAGTATGATAATTAATACGGTAAATGCTAACTTAAAAAAAGTAACAACAATTGGTGTAGATGTGTCTAATAGGTTTCCGGAAGTAATTAACGCGTTGTTAGAGTTTGATAATGGATGTAATGCGTCTATAACCATTAATACTGTTGCTGATGATGATAAAAAAACCATCATTTTTTATACTGCCGGAGCAACCACCACGGTAGATTTTTTAGATAACAAAATTAAAAAGGTTTACGCTTTAGATAATCAAAAGGATTTTTCTGAAAAAGAAGTTAAAATAATGGATAATAGTCAGTTAAATATTGAGCTAACAGCTATTTCAGAAGGTATAAAACAACAAAAAAGTCTATCAACAGATTTACATGATATGCTTAAAATTCATGAGATTCTCAATAAAATTTCAGAAAAGTTAAAAATTAACCTCTCTTTAGTTCAAGATTGATATTTTTGCACAATATTTAATGTTGATTTAACGTTAAGAGTTTAATTTTTTCAGATTTGCACTACATCAAAAAAAATAACTTAGTCAATAAGGTTGAAACAGTTTTTTATATTGCTGTTTTAGTGTTAATTAGCAGTTGCTCCAAAGATAGTTTTGAAGCAAAAGTTCCAGCCTACATTTCAATAGATAAATTTACGGTAACTTCAAATTATGCTATTCATGGCTCAAGTTCTTCTAATATTAACGATGTTTGGGTTTATATTAATGATGATTTGGTAGGAATTTATGAATTGCCGGCAAAGTTTCCTGTTATTAAGGAAGGAACTTATAATGTTAAGTTCTATGCAGGAATTAAAGATAACGGTGTAAGTGGATTAAGAGAACGGTACTTATTTTATACTCCACACGAAGAGCAAATAACTTTTGAAAAAGGAAAAGAGATTAAAGTAGAACCTCAAATTACCTATATAAGTTCCACACAAACAGCTTGGCTTGAGGATTTTGAATCTCCTTCAACTTCATTTACTTATACAACAGGAAGTGACACCATAATAAACAAAGTAAATTTTGATGTATTTGAAGGAAATGCTTCAGGACAAGTTTATCTTCAATCTTTCATGGATTTTTTTGAGGCAAAATCGCCTGCTTTTTCTAATGTTTCGTCAATAGGCAGTCCTGTTTATTTAGAATTAGATTTTAAAACCAATGAACCTATTTTGGTTGGATTAAAAACAGATGATGATAATATTGGGATAGTGAATTTAAATACAACTTCCACATGGAGAAAAATATACATTAATTTAACTCCGGCAATTAGTCAGAAACCTGCTAACACTAATTTTTATGTGTTTTTCGGAATACAATCTTCTGCTTCGAGTCCTTTTCATACATCTAACCCTGAATTTTATTTAGATAATATTAAAATTTTACATTATTAATGAATAAAAAATTACAGGTTTTTAGGTATGTAGTGTTGGATATTTTTGCTGCGGCTCTTGCGTGGTTTTTATTTTTTATTTTCAGAAAAGAATTTATTGAACCTAAAAAGTATGGTTTTGATGTTCCACTTGTTTTTGATGACAATTTTTATTACGGATTAGTAGCAATTCCTTTAGGTTGGTTACTGTTTTACTATCTTGTTGGTACTTATAATGATGTTTACCGAAAATCTCGTTTAAAAGAATTCGGACAAACCCTATTGGTTTCAATAATTGGTACGCTAGTACTCTTTTTTGTTTTATTGCTAGATGATGAAATTATTTCTTATAAAGATTATTATAAACTTTATTTGGCGCTTTTCTCATTACATTTTATATTAACTTCTGTTGCTCGGTTTTCACTATCGACTTATACAGGAAATAGAATAAAAAACAGAAAAATTGGATTTAATACTATAATTATAGGTTCAGGAACTACAGCTGTAGAGCTTTTTCAGGAAATGAACAGTCAAAAACATTCTTCTGGTAATAAAATTATTGGTTTTACCCATATTGAAAAAGGAGACAATTATGCAATGGCTGAACACTTACCTCATTTAGGTAATTGTGTTGATATTAAAAAAGTTATTGAAGAAAATGCAATTGAGGAGGTTATTATTGCTCCCGAAAAACATCAACATGATAAGTTGGCTGGAATTATTAATGAGTTAGAAGCTACATCAGTAATTATTAAAATAATTCCTGATATGTATGCTATTTTATCAGGTTCAGTAAAAATGAGTGCTATTTTTGGTACTCCACTTATTGTTATTGAGAATGAAATTATGCCTCCTTGGCAGCGTTCGGTAAAAAGAATGATAGATGTTGTTGTTTCTCTACTTGTATTGATAGTTTTTTCTCCTGTTTTTTTGGTTACCGCAATTATTGTTGTAAGTACATCAAAAGGTGGGGCATTTTTTGCTCAAGAAAGAGTAGGTATTCATGGTAAACCTTTTACCATTTATAAGTTTAGATCTATGGTGCAAGATGCTGAAAAAGATGGTCCCGCACTTTCTAGTCAGAATGATGCTCGAATTACTAAGTTTGGTAGGTTTATGCGAAAGGTGAGGTTAGATGAAATTCCTCAATTTTTTAATGTTTTAATTGGCGACATGAGTTTGGTGGGACCTCGTCCGGAAAGACAATTTTTTATCGACCAAATTGTTGAACAAGCACCACACTTTAATCATTTACTTAAAGTTAGACCTGGGATTACCTCTTGGGGGCAAGTAAAATACGGTTATGCCGAAAATGTAAAACAAATGATAGAGCGACTAAAATTTGATATTTTATATATAGAAAACATGTCGTTGTTAGTGGATTTTAAAATTCTTATTTATACTGTTTTAATTGTACTAAAAGGAAGTGGTAAATAAACTAAGTAGTATAGTAGTTTTGGTTGGGTTGTTAATTTCTTGTGGAGAACAAGAGTTAACAACAATAGATTTGATAACAAAAAACCCGGCACAAATAAATCTTAAGCTAAACAAAGGAGAACGAATACAGTTTTACTCTGATTTACAGTTGGTGTATGAAATAAAACCTGAAATAGTTTATGCTTTTGAGTTTTACCAAGCCAACAAATTACTTTTTAGTGGAGGTGTTGATCCGTTTAATGTTACTGCCGAGACGAATAACAATAGTCCTAATATTATTAAAGGAAAACTAGAAGGAGAGTTTACTGCTCAGTATGATGATAATTACTCGATAGTGATCATTTTAATTAAAAATAATACACCCAATTTAAAAATTCATCACGCCAAAATTATTGTGGTTAAAGATTAATTTTTTAAATTAGAAGTTAGCAAAAAAAGAAATAATCTTTTCCTTGAGTTAAGTTTTGATTAGTGAATAAGGTTTTTACTTCTTGTTGTGCTATTGGATTGGCGATGGTAATAATACTTTGGTAAAGGTTAAAATCCTTAATATTTTTATAGTCTATCATTTGTTGTCCATAAATTTCTTTGCCTATTTTTTTAGGGTTATCACATATCCATACAAAAGGAATATTAGCATTTAAAAATAATTCGGCTACTTTTTTACCTTTTTTCCCAGCTCCCCAAAGTAGTGTCTTTTTAGAGTGGTTAAAATCTATTATTAAAAAATGGAATACTTTTAATTTGATGAAACTGTTGTCAGCGTAATTTTCATCATTTCTAGATGTCCTTTCGGGATAATCTCTCCAATAATGAAGTACCTTAGTTGAAGGTATGCACTTTAGTTTATTTTTGTAGAATCTAA
The DNA here is from genome assembly GCA_036567945.1 of Vicingaceae bacterium. Classification (GTDB taxonomy): domain Bacteria; phylum Bacteroidota; class Bacteroidia; order Flavobacteriales_E; family Vicingaceae; genus BRH-c54. Next base: position 19,822 of record DATCTM010000080.1, on the reverse strand, counting down.
AAGCAAGGTCGTAATCTTCTGGATAAGTGGATGAGTTGAAACCTTCACAACTTTCAAAATCTTCTTTATAAACCATCCAACAAGGGGAAGCAATAACACATTCTTTATAAATATCATTAAAATTAGTTCCTTTTTTAGTTAAACTATTTAACCATTCCTCATACCTAGTATAGCCATCACCAAGAGGTAGATCAGAAAAATAGTTGACTAATCCTAAGGCAATATGATTTTTACCGTATTGCAGTAATTGTTCTTTTTGTATTACTAATTTTTCGGGAGCCATTGCATCATCAGAATCCATGCGAGTTATAAATTTTCCTGAACTTTTTGAATAAGCCAGTTGTAGTGCTTCAATAATTCCATTACCTGTATTATCCCAGACTTTAATTCGATTATCTTGATTAGCAAAAGAAGCTAGTATTTCTTTGCTATTATCGGTAGAATGGTCGTTAATAGCAATTAATTCCCAATTTTGTTCTATTTGATTAATGATAGAATGAATGCATTCAGTTAAGTAAAGAGAAGTATTTTTCACAGGCATTATGATGCTTATCATAATAATAAAATTGGTGAATAAATTATTAATATATACTTTAGTCAATTAAAATACATATTAACTAAAAATTTAAAAATATGAAAAAAATTTACTTTTTAGCGATTTCTATCATGAGTTTTCAAGCAATGAACGCTCAAATTACCTTAACAGCAGCAAATAATAATCCTTCTGTGGGTAATTCATTTACTCAGAATTATTATGATGCAAACACTGTAAACCCAGGTGCTGCTGGGGCAAATATTACTTGGAACTTTGCTTCGTTAACACCTCAGTCAACACTAACGGGAACAATGGTGAACCCATCAACTTTATCAGACGCTTCTAATCATCCTGCCTCTAATTTAGCAGCAGAAGATGCTTCGACAGGGAATCAATCTTATATGTTTGTAGATGGTGATGAATATAGTATGGTAGGGGCTTTCTCACCTGGAACATTTAGAGATACTTATACTGATATTAGAGAATTCGTTAAATTTCCTATTACTTATGGAAATTCTTTCAATGAAACATTTAGCGGAACTTCTAATAATATTGCTGCCAGTCAAACTTATGATAGAGGTGGTACTGTTGTGATTACTGCTGATGGATATGGTGATTTAGTATTGCCTTATGGAACTATAACTAATGTTTTAAGAGTTAAAATTATTACACTTTATTCAGATGGACAAGGGGGAGTACCTTTTATAAATTACGAGGATACTTCTTATTTTTGGTTCAATGCTTCTACTAAATATACTATTATGAGTTGGACTATATTAAATATGGGTGGTTTTTCAACTATAAAAACAGGTATGTATTTAGATCAATCTAGTGTTATTACTTCTCTTGGAGATGATTTTACCCCAAATAATCCGATAACTATTTATCCTAATCCTGTTTCTAATAATCAAACTACTATTTTATTAGATAAGTTGTATGAAAATGCTCAATTACAGGTGATTGATATTACAGGTAAGATTGTTAAGGCAGAGAATGTTGCAGTCACGTCAAAGAATATAACGCTAAATTTGGATGGTTTGAATAAAGGAATTTATTTTGTTCAAATATTACACGATAATGCATTAGTATCTTCGGAAAAATTAGTCTTAAATTAAAAATAGTAATGATATATAAAAAAAACTGCTAATTAACCAATTAGCAGTTTTTTTATATTTTAAAATTAGGAAGTTTTATTTTAAGGAGCTTGAAAAGTAGGATTAGTAACAAAGTTATTATCAGTTAGTGATAATAAAAATGCTTTTAAATTAGCTTTTTCCTGAGCTGTTAATTGAACTCCTCCATTTGCAGCATGTTCCATCATAGGATCAATAGTAGAAGATATTTGTACACCAGTACTATAAAAATCTAATACTTCATCAAGTGTCTGAAATCTTCCATCATGCATATAAGGTGCTGTAAAAACTAAATTTCGTAAGGAGGGAGTTTTAAATTTACCATTATCAGCAGGGTTTCCTGTAACGCCTCCTAAGCCTAAATCGGTAAATGTTGCATCTAAACCATTGTTGTGAAAATCATTATCTGTCCAAAGTGGGTTTCCAGCACTACCGTGGCAGTGAAAACAGTCACCACCTTGCTGATCCATAAAAAGATTAAATCCGCTAGCTTCTTGAGGGGTTAAGGCTTCCATTCCTAATAAATACCTGTCAAATTTAGAATTAGCAGAAATTAACGTTCTTTCAAATTGAGCTATGGCTTTTACCACCAAAACAGAATCTATAGTTGAAGTTCCAAATGCTGTATTAAACATACTTGGATAAGTAGGATGGCTTTGTAAACTAGCAACAGCATTTGGCCAAGTATTGTGCATTTCTATAGGATTTCTTACGGGACCAAAAGCTTGTCCTTCAAGACCTAAAGCTCTTCCATCCCAAAAGAATTTATTATTAAAATTCCAAGCAGCATTAAAAATAGGCATAGAGTTTCTGTTTCCTTCTAAACCATCTATTCCTGTGCTGAATTGGTTGGTGTCTGTAAAAGCAAGTTCAGGAGCATGGCAAGTGGCACAAGATTGAGTTCCATCACCAGATAAAATAGGGTCGTAAAACAAATGTCTTCCAAGCTCTATCCCTTCAACAGTTAATGGGTTATTTGGTGGATTAAATGGAGCAGGCAATGTTTGTGCAAAAATGGGTGGAATAGTTAATGCATAAGGCGTTGGCGAACTTCCTCCAGATGTTGGTGGAATTGGAGTAGGGGTAATAGGATCCTTGTCTTTAGAGCATGAGAATAAAACACTTAACGCTATTATTAGTAAAAGTGTAAGTTTATTAGTAGCTGCCATAATATTAGTGTATAAAAAAAGACCTAAACAAAGTTAATTATTTAGGTCTTTTAATTTATGAAATTAACAATTAATTAGTTTACTGTTCCAAGAGAAAATACTGTGGAGGCATTTTGTTTCATTAGTATTTGAGCATTGTAATTAGGCATTAATGTTGTGTTATAAACATTTAAATCCCAAGTATAAGTGTTTTTAAACCACTCCGCAATGTTCATTTTAATTTCAATATTTACAGCAGAACCAGCAATGGTAACTCCACCAATTTGAGCTAAGGTATAATTTGGATGGTAAATAGTATCATTAGTTAAATTTATTTCTCGTGCTGTTCCGTAATGGTAAGCATAGTTTGCTGTAGCAGAATTACTGTCAATATATTGACCTTCTAATTGCATATAGTGATAACCACCACCTAAACCTGCTGGCCAGTTCCAACTTACAGCGTTTAAATCAGGGTAATAATTTGAAATATTGTCAATAACATCAAAACCAATATTGAATCCTATACCGGTGTATGTATCATGACTTACATTGCCTAAAGTATAGCTTAAAGTAGTGGTATTAGTTAAATCAATGTAATTATAACCATCTACAACAACACTATCACCATTAGCTTTGTAAAAACGAATATCAGAAATTAAGTATTTTAACTTGCTAATACTCATTTGGTTTCCAAACTGATTAGTGTATTGAATAGTATTGAAATCGTTAGCGGTAACAGTTGTTCCATCAAAATTATGAGTAAAATTAATGTTTACAGAAGCTGTTGTTGCTGCTGGAGGAGGAGGTGTTGGGTATATACAAGACCCATCATCTGTTTCTGCTTTTTTGTCATAGTTTAAAGCTACAGGATCAGTACACCCTTTGTCTTTTGAACATGATGTGAAAAATGAACTTATCGCAAGAGTTGCTGATAAAAGTATTAATGTTTTTGTTGTTTTCATTATTAATGGATTTTTGTGTTTATAAAATTAATTAAAATAGCAAGTTAATTGTGCAATAGCATTGTTTTTATTTTTTTTGTAGAACTTTATTAATCGTTACTAAAAGGATATGTAATAACTAAAATTTAATCCAAATTTTTAACAAAAAAAGTAGTTCCAAAGTTGGTAAACCATATTTCAGACTAGAACCTAAAAAAATAATAAATTTAAACTAGTCGTTTTGGTGGAGGAGTAATTAAAGAAGTGAATCCATGTTGGATTTTACCTGAATTGAATGGTGAAAAATGTTTGTTTTTATTTTTAATATTCACTTGTGAATTTATATTTAACTGATTATATTCAGTATATAAAACCTCGTTGTGTTGCTTATTGGTAGGTATTGGTAATAAAGGTTTTTCATCTTCTTCAATGCCTATTTTTTTAATCTTTTTTGCTAAATGACATTTACCATTACATTTAAGTTTTGGTTTTTCTTTGTTGATACAAAAAAGTTCAGTAATTTCTGCTTTGTTAATCAGGTAGTTGATGGTGATGAAAGATTTTAGGTTGGAGCTAAAAAGCAAAACCAAACTCATAAAAAATGCTAATATTATATTAAAAACCTTCATTAATCCTAACAAATTTAGGCTTATTTTATAATTTTAAATATGATAATACTCATATTGGTGATTAATATTTCAATAGCTTATATACCACCGTATTTTTAGATGAAAGTAAAGATATAAAATATACTCCTGATGAAAGGTGAGTAGTATTTATAGTATGTATTTTTGCTGAAACATTGTTGTTGGAGTAAACTAGTTGTCCGTTGCTATTTTTAATAATTATTGATGAAATAGGTTCTTTAATTCCTTCAATAATTAATTTATGTTGTATAGGATTAGGATAAATATTAAATTGATTATTGTTTATTTCATTTATTCCAACAGTAGTAACAGTTATGGTATCTGAATAATTCTGACAACCAACACTATCCGTAACTACAGCATAGTAATTGCCTACTGTCTGAGCAATCCAAATCGTATCGTTTGCTCCACTTATTGGATTATTATTTACATACCATTGCAGAGTATTATTGGTAGAAATTATCAGGGTATCATCTCCAATATGATTTATAATTGGTTGAGTAGGTAAAACATGATGAGTAATTTGTATAGTATCAGAATAACCTTTGCATCCACTTTGGTTAGTAGCTTCTAAATAAACAGTAGCAGTTGAATCTGCATAAATATTATCAGTCGTAGCTCCATTAAACCATAAATAGGACGAAAATGGAGGTGCAGCAATATTAACACTATCTCCATCACATACATAAGCATCATTTCCAAGTGAAAAATTAAAGTTAGAAGCTACTAAGGTATTAAAACCATCTACTTTTCCGTTGCCGTAATTAAAAGTAGGTGTTGTGCCTGTAAAGCTGTCTTTTTTAGCATTGCCAATTATCATATTTTTAATTTCACCCATAGAGGCATTGGGGCATTTTTCAAAATAAAGAGCTGCTACTCCTGCTACTACAGGGGATGCCATAGAAGTCCCATTTTTAAGCATGTGTTTTCCTCCGGGAGCAATCCACATGTGGTTTACAGGGGCTGCTAAATAATAATCAATGGTAGAGTCGGGTACGCTACTCATTATGTACCTGCCTGTTGCCGAAATGTCGGGTTTTAAATAATTTCTACGGTTAGGACCTAAACTGGAGCCAACATCTATAGTTCCGGGAGTTCCGGCAGTAACTTGTATGGTAGAATCGTAATCCATATAGGTTTTTCGGTTTCTGTAAGTACCTACCGCAATGGTTATTGGTGAACATGTAAAACTGCTTACCATGGTTTGTAAAGTATCAGGAAGTTGATAATGAACAATGTTAGGATAAACGGCTGCTGATGGCAAACCTGTTCTAACTATTTCAGAAGTGCTTAAAATACCATTGTTGGTCGACCAAATATCTAATTTTCCGAAGCCGGTTGTCATTAAGCTAAATAAATAATTATTGGAATCAGGTTCTTCTATTTTAACTTGTAATAAATATTTATCTCCTTGTAATTCTCCAAAAGTTTCTACAATAGCGAGAGTGTCTCCATTGGTATTTAAAACCGTATCAGCATAATTTCCAAGTCTGTTTTGAATGTTATGGAAAGGAGTTCTATTTCTTAAAGCAAAACTTCCTGAAGGAAGATTAATACCAAAAGCAAAGTTTACATTGTTTAAATCGGCTGTATCCGACCAAATTTCATAAAACACAGCACCTGTTCCCAATACACTTGAAGCATTGTATTTGAACCAAGTAAAAGTAGTATCATTGGTAATATTATGTTGCAAATGGAAAGGCAAAGCACCTGCATTTCCTGCAGCACTTACTAAAGCTCTACCATTTTTTGCTGTAATCATACTGTCAATTACTACTGCCTGAGCGTCTGTTCCATCGTGAGATCCTCTGTAACTACCTAAACTAATATTAATTACACAAGGCATATTTAATGCATCGGCAACGGTATAAATAAAGTGAACAGCATCAACAATAGCGGCTTCTTCAGAAGAAAAATCTATTCCAACAGCAATAATATTGGCATCTGGAGCAACTCCTTTGTAGTCGTTTACAGCATTTCCATTTCCTACAGCAATTCCCGAAACATGTGAGCCATGACCTTTATAAGCAAATGGGTCGTGATGTGTGCTAATACCTAAATTAATATCGCTTGAATCCCAAACAGTTCCATAACCGTAAGCATTTCCATCAAAAGTTTTAGTCTGATCCCACAACGATAAAATACGAGTATTTCCCAACGTGTCCTGAAAATCGGGGTGAGTAACATCAATTCCGGTATCAATTAAACCAAATAAAACACCTTTGCCCGTATAAGTTTGACGAAGCGGTGAAATTCCCGAATGAGCATCAACAACATTATTATGAATGAGCATGGTATCGTTAAGTAATTGAATGTTTGGAGTAGTGTATTCAATATATTCAACAAAATTATTTTTGGCAAAAGTTTCAATTTTATTTACAGGCAGTTTTACCTGAATAAAACCTTTGGTAGATAAAGCGTAAGTGGCATTGTTTTGTTCTAGATAATTTTTTATTTCGCCAACATTTCCTTTTACAAATAAGGTTATAACTTGGTTATTGAGGCTGTATTTTTTTATAGCAGCCTGTAAATCAAAGTTTATTTTCGATTGTTGTGCAAAAGCACTGAAAGAAAATACAAGTAATAAGAGGAAGGTAAAAAAACGCATGATTATAATTTATCTAGAAAGTAAAGTTAGTAAAATCTTGTCTAATTTTGGTTAAAATTAAATTTTAGCCTACAATGGAAATTTTCTTACAGTTAGATACTTGGATAGCTTTATTAACCTTAACTTTTTTAGAGATTGTTTTGGGAATAGATAACATTATTTTTATTTCTATAGTTGCGGGAAAATTACCTCAAGAAAAACAAAGAAGTGCTCGTTTTGTTGGGTTAAGCTTAGCTTTAATTGTTAGAATTATAATGCTTTTTGGGATAACCATTTTAATTGGATTAACCGAACCGGTAATTGAAGTGTATGCATTTAAACTGAGTTGGAGGGACATTATTTTGGTGATAGGAGGCTTGTTTTTAATTGCAAAAAGTACCTCAGAAATTCATCATAAAATTGCTCAAGATACAGAAGAAGGAAAGTCTAAAAGCAAAGTGATTACTTCTTTTAGTAGTGCTATTTTTCAAATAGTTATGTTAGATATTATTTTCTCTTTCGATTCTATTTTAACAGCTGTTGGACTTACTGATAAAATTATTTTGATGGTTATTGCAGTTATCATTTCTATTATTGTAATGATGGTTTTTGCCAAAGCCATTAGTAACTTCATTAACAACCAACCTACCTTGCAAGTATTGGCCTTATCATTTCTTATTCTAATTGGCTTTATGCTGCTAATAGAAGGCGTTCATTATGAAGTTCCTAAAGGCTATATCTATTTTGCAGTATTTTTCTCTTTAGTGGTAGAGCTTATCAATATGAAGGTAAGGAAGCGATAAAAAAAGTTTAAAGTTTATAAAGTTGAAAGGTTATTAGTATTTCAATTATTTATTTTCTAAGTATTAATTGGCAAGTAATTTATGTTTAGGCATCAAGGCAAAAACCGTACATTAAAACATAATTTACAAATAGCTTCTCTATTGTCGAGGTTTAATAGGTGGATATTTATTCTAAAATAGCTTTTTATACTTTAATCTTTGCTGTTTTAGTATTGTTTTCAGGGTTAATTTACGATAATCTTAAATTTAAAATGTTATTGATGAGAAGAAAATATCTTCCAAAAAAATAATACTGTTTAAGCTTTATTTTTTCAATAAAAAATGCTATTTTTAGTGCTGACTTTAAAGTGTTTAATGATGAAACGTATTATTATTTGTGCTGATGGTACTTGGAATAAACCCGAAGAAAATTTAGAAAAAGACTTTCCTACTAATGTATTAAAATTTTCTAGGGCTATTAAACCTGTTGATAGTAATGGTGTAGCCCAAACTGTTTTTTACGATTGGGGAATTGGTTCTTATCATAATAGTATTAAAGGAGGTGCTTTTGGAGCAGGATTAGACAAAAATATAATGGATGCTTACCGTTTTATTGTGCATAATTATGATGTGGGAGATGAACTTTATTTCTTTGGTTTTAGCAGAGGAGCTTACACCGTTAGGAGTTTAGCCGGATTTATTAATAATTGCAGTATTCTAAAAAAACAACATGCCAACCATATTCACAAAGCATTTGAGTTGTATAAAAATCCCAATGAAAAACCCGATAGCGAGTATTCTGTAAATTTCAGAAAGAAGTTCGCTATTGCTCCAAAAACACCTATTCATTTTGTTGGTGTTTGGGATACGGTTGGTGCTTTAGGCTTGCCAACGAGTATTTTTGGTTTTATAAAAGAAAAAAATCTTTTTTACGATAATAAGATAGGTGCTATTATTAAAACTGCCCGACATGCCTTATCTATAGATGAGCTAAGAAAAGATTTTGAACCTACTATTTGGAAGCAAGATTATGAGAAAAAAGTAGATTTAAAACAGGTTTGGTTTGCAGGAGTGCATTCGGATGTTGGCGGTAGCTATCCCCCCGATAAAAACAAATTTACACTTAGTGATATTCCTATGTTGTGGATGAAAAAAGAAGCCGAATTAAAACAATTAGAATTTCAGTCGCACATAGAAAATGTTAACATAAACCCATTAGCAGAGCAGAATAATGAGTTCAAAAAACATTATAAATTATTAGGAAAAAAAGAACGTAAAATTTTACCCGATACGTTTATTCATTACAGCGTTAAAGAGCGCTTTGAAGGCGATGCTAACTATCGACCTACTAATTTGTTAAAATATATTGGTCAATATGGCTGGAATAATTTAACAGATTAGAGATAAAAGCTATTTAGAGTTTTGTACAGTAGTAGAATTTAAACTTAGGTCAATAAGTTTAAGCATTGCTAACAATTTATGAAATATATATTTCTTATCACGAATTATATAAGGTATCTCGAACTTAAAAAACAAAAAATATTATGAAAACAAGAACTAAAGGTTACAATTTAACTATCCCAGTAAATAAATTTCATTTATCTTACGATGATGTAGGTGAGGGAAGTATTCCAATTATCTTCTTGCATGGTTATCCTTTCGATAAAACCATGTGGTATGATCAGCTTGATTTTTTGAAATTTTCTTATCGTTTAATTTCTTGTGATATTAGGGGATTTGGAAAGTCAACAGACGAGGAATCATCTTTAAGTATTGATTTATTTACTGATGATTTGATACAATTTATGGACAAGTTAGGTATTGATAAAGCAATTATATGTGGATTATCTATGGGAGGATATATCGCTCTTAATGCAATAAAAAGGTTTGCTAATCGCTTTGAAGGATTGATTTTGTGCGATACGCAATGTATTGCTGACACGCCTGAAGTAAAAGAAAAACGCTACAGGACTATTGAGGAAATAGAAGGTGGTGGAGTAGATAATTTTACTGAAGGATTTATTAAAAGTGTTTTTCACAAAGATTCAATAGCAAACAAAAAGGAATTGATTGGAGAAATTAGAAGTGTTGTGCTTGCTAATTCGGAACATATTATCAAACAGGGATTGGTAGCACTTGCCGAACGCTCAGAAACTTGTTCTATTTTAAAAAAGATAAGCATTCCAACATTGATTATTTGTGGTAGAGAAGATGAAGTAACTCCACTCGTTCATTCTGAGAAGATGAATGAAGCTATTAAAGAATCAGAGCTTAAGGTTATTGATCATGCAGGACATGTATCCAATCTGGAGCAACCTCACGATTTTAATCAACATCTTTTAGATTTCTTAGACCGTATTAATAAAACGGTTTAGAAAGGTTTTTACTTTAATTGATTGAAGGGAATGTAATTTATAGTTAGTTTAAATTAACTTTTATAGCATGTTCAAAATACTTTAATATACGTAAAACTCTTAGCGTGTTCCATCTACTTGGTTTGCCTGCTTTCTCCATATTGAAGTGAACTTGACCAGGATGAGCGGCTTGCAGTTTCCAAATTCCTTTTTTAGTTTGTTTTTTTTGGAGCACATCTATCGCAGTTTTCATTCTATTGTCCCACTGAGTTTCTGAGTACTGAAAATAGTCCATAGCTCGAAGAATATCATATTTCCATCTGCTCGGGTAAGTTAGTTTCAAAAAATCTTTACTAATAATCTCACCTGTTCGGTCAGAGATAAATAATTTATGTAATAAGATAAATTCTTTTGCACTAGAGATGGCATTTTGAATTTTATTCATCTGATAGGTGTTCCCTGCTTTTTGAAATTCTGTAAGCCCTTCAAGTACTGATAGTGTAGTATGTAAGGAACTATGTTTGGCCCCACTTCTCGTTGTCCGACAATTAAAGCCGCCATCAGGCATTATTTCATTTAGAATACTATCAACAATAGAGTGTAATTTATCTTCAGACGTATTGAAATAAGAAGCATAATTTAAAAACATTCCGTTTACACAAATATCGCTATGCTGTTTTGTAGATGGACCTAATGGAATACCACCATCATCAGCTTTACCATTTTGTAAAACCAGTTCAATTGTTTCCTGAACAATTTCATTGTCTTGCGGCAAATATAAATTGCGAAGGTCAAGGAGCGTATAATGGGTAGAAATCCATTTGGGTTGATAGAACCTATCTCCCCAATGACCGTTTGAATTTCGTTTGGATAAAAATTTTTGTCCCCATCCTTCTTTTTCTATTCTATCTTGAAGATCTTTTTTTTCAATTCCTAATAAATCTCTATAAACTTGGTATTGTATGGAAACATCACCTTCTAGTAACCAGTTTATGATTTGTTCTTTATTCATGTGCTTAAATTAATTTGAACCCATAAAAATTATTTTTTCCATCTTTCAAGTCTTGGAATTGATCGGGTAGCTAACCAAGCGAAGAAGCTGTTAATTCCATCTTTTTTCATTTCTCGCATACAAAACTCCTGCATTTTTTTAGCCGTGTCAATTTCAGGCGGAGTTAAAAATGCTCCATTTTCATAACACATAGAACAATATTTCTTACTAAGCAGTCCGTCTTTTTCGGTGCCGCCACCTTTTTTGTCTTTTTTCAAGGGAAAGCCGCAACTTTGGCAAAATTTATATTCTTTCATCATATCAACATCTTATTTAATGTTTGTTAGAACTATAATTAGTTTGTATATATACATCTTTTGGTTGTTCTATTTCTCCCAAATGTATAAAAAAATAGCTTATAAAACATTGAATAATAGTAGAGATTCCAGGTAATTTTTTTGCACCTCAAAAATTGTTGGAATGACGTACTTATTTAGTAAGATTTCTACGTTGAGAAGGGCCTCTTTTTTTGATTAGGAAATTTCTTTGTTTTACTCTTCACTTAGTTCTTTTACTTTTTCTGCCCATTGATGTAAAACAAACTGCTGTGTTTCAAAATCATCCTTAAAAGGACCACAAACAATTTTTAATTCAGTTTGGTTAGCTTCTTCACCTCTTAAAAGAAGAAATTTCTCTACATAACCAAAACTGTCAATTAAATAATCATTTTGAATGTACCAACAACCATACATTTTATTGGCATATTTGTTAGTCAAGTTTTTTAGGTTAGTATAATTATAGTTTATATTTGATTTTGTTTTCCAGTCATTAGTTAAATAATTTTTGATGTCAAATACAGGTTGTAATTTATTGGTAAATGTTGATTGTGTCATTACTTCCCAAATTTTATCATCTGACGCATTGATGTTTATGTCGAAACTTACAAATTTAGCATCGGAAATAGTAGCCACTTCATTTTCAGAAATAAATGTTACTTCCTTATAGTGAGCACTTCCATTCCCTCCATTTAAATAACGAAAACCTACAATTGAATCTCCTTGTATTTCAATTGCTTGTATTACAATTATAATTTCTGTTTTTTTACTATGATGATTGTAAAATTTGGCAAGTTTTGGTAACTCAATATCCATGGCTTTGGAATTAGGATATACATTTGTGTCAATAAAAATAAGTGATTTTTCACTTTTTGCTTCTTCTTCAGTTGGTAACCTACCATTTATTACCGGAACATTTTTCCATTCTTTTAGATTTACCGCAGGAAATCCATTTAAGTTATCGGGACAATACCAACCACCATATTGATGTGAAGGTTTTTGGATAGTTTCATTTTTTTTGTTTTCTTGATTTGGCTGATTTTCAGCAGGTGTACATCCAACTATAGCTATTAAGACAGTACTTACTAATAATTTTTTCATGAGATTATGTTTTTTTGATTATTTGATAAAAGTACGGCTGTACTAATTTGGAGAGTGTTAAGAAATGTAAATTAATGTAAAATAAAGCTATTTAATGTATTGCTATTTTAATTTACATAACATTATCGAGTAGTTTTGCAATATGCAATTAAGAAGAATAGTTAAGTACATCGGAAGTTCTATGTTGATAATCTTATTGGTGTCTTTTAAAGGATCTGATACTGATGTGAAAGAACAGCATATTAAAGTAGCGCTACGAACAATAGGACATGAATTTTTACTTCAGATTGGTGATAGTACTTCTCGTATTTTACCTATAGAAAAACATCAAGGGAGGTATTTGATTCAATTTGAAAATGAACTTGGTTTTGAACCGGATTTGTTATCTATAGCAGCCATAAAAATGGTGGAAGAGACAAAGGCATTGCATAATTTTATTCTTGAAACGGAGAAATGTTCTACCAACGAAGTGGTGCATAGCTTCGAAATTAGCAGTAAAAAAGATGAAAGCATGATTCCATGTAAAGCTCGTCCATTACCTAAAGATTGTTATAAGGTTTATGTTACTATTTTAGACGAAGAAATCCCACCCATTTTAGCTCAAAAAAATTTAGCAGCAACTAATTTCTCATTTGTTTATGTTATTGTTATTGGATTATTACTGTTTGGGATAATATGGTATAGAAAAATGAGGAAAAATAGGGCAAGTATAAATGCAGATTGGATTCAAATAGGCGAATACCAATTTGATAAAAAGGGGATGAATCTTTTTTACAAAGGAAAAAGTGAAGAACTTTCGAGTAAAGAAGCTAGTTTACTGGATTTACTTTACGCTAACCTTAATCAAACAGTAAGTCGTGAACATATTTTACAGGTAGTTTGGGGCGATGAAGGAGATTACTTAGGCAGAACGTTGGATGTTTTTATTTCTAAATTACGAAAAAAGTTAGATGCTGATTCTAATTTAAAAATTGTCAATATACGTGGAATAGGATACCGAATGGTATTGAATTGAGTAAGTTGTTACAACGGACTTCTCTTATTTTAATCAGGCTGTTTTAAGTTAATTAATCTTTTGTAATAAAATATCAAAGGATAGAGCGAAAGTAAAATAAAACCTGCTCCTATAAAGTAAGTCCAAATAATATTGTTGTCTTTAGAGAAAAAAGCAACTGAAAAAATACCAATAAAAGTAAAGCGTAAGAAAATATTGATAGATTGAAAAACACTTCCTGTTCTGCCAATAATATTATTTGGAATGTGGTTGAAGATATATGTAACTCGCATAATTCTAGAACCTGAATTGGTTAATCCTAACACAAAACAACTTAACACTAATATAATAGAACTTTTGGTAAATACTAATACTAATAAAGTAACAATAGCTAAACTCATTAATATTATAATGGCTTTAATGGTATTGGTTTTCATAAAAACTCGGTGAATTCCTAAACCTGCCGATAAAGCTCCTAATGCTTGTAAAACTTCTGCGGAAGCGTAAATAGAAGCATCTTGCTTTAGGTGGTTAGAAATATAAATCGGCAACAGTTGGTGGATATGAATAAGTACAATTACAAAAATGGCAAAAGAACCAACTCCAAAGTGAAATATTAAAGGATGTTCTTTAAGATAAGAAAAACCAGATTTTAATCGGTTGAAAATGTTGCCTGAGTTCATGGTTTCTACAAAGCTTTTTTCGTATTTAATAAGTGATATTAAGCCCAACGCTAGAGCATAAGTAACAGCATCAAGTAAAAAAATTTCATGCATTTGCCATGGTTCTATTAATAGAAAATTGAAATTAGCCAAACCAAGTTTTGTAAGCAAATCGGTGTTAATTCCTGTAATTAAAACAGCAGCCAACGCTCCGGCAATTATACTGGTAGATTGACCTTGAACTTCAATTAGTGAGTTAATTTTTCTATAGTCTTTTTTGTCGCTAATTTCTTGTCCGAAAGCATAAAGCGTGGGGTAGTGGATGTTATAAACAAACATGGTGTAACAAAAAACTGCTCCAATACCAATAGCAGAAAGTCCGTTGTTGTAAAAACCAAAAGCCGCAATACTGCCAATGAATAGCGTACCGACTATGGAAATGGTTAAAAATATATTTTTTCTAGAATATTTGTCAATTAGTGTACCTACATATAAGCCCCAAAAGAGAGAAAGGATGGTAGCAGTTCCATACATAATACCAAAATTGGAGCTCTGTTTAAGTACATCGGCAAAATACCAAGGAATAGCCAACATACTAATGCCTTGAGCCATGCCCGAAACGGCATTGGCACTAAGTAATAAATAAAGTGCTTTTTTGTTTTTCATTCCTTATTTTTGAAGCGTAAAAATACCTCTTTTATGGCTCAATTTTTTAAAAATATGCAACCCGAAAAAGCCTTAGAAAAAGCTAAATGGTATTGTTCTTTTCAGGAAAGATGTAAACAGCATGTGTTGAATAGGTTAATAGCATGGAAAGTAGAAAAACAATATATGGATAACATTATTGAAAAGTTGGAAGATGATGATTTTTTGAATGAAACTCGTTTTGCAGAAGCATTTGTTAGAGGAAAGTTTACCATTAAAAATTGGGGAAGAATAAAAATTACCGCACAATTATATCAACTTCATATCAATAAAAAAGATATAGATGTAGCCTTGGCAACTATTGATGAAGAGGAATATTTTAAAACCTTAAACCATTTGGCTGAAAAGAAAAAAGAGCAATTGGAAGAAGAGGAAGATGCAAATGAACGAAAAGCCAAACTTTTTCGTTATTTGTCTTCAAAGGGTTATGAATCAGATCTAATATATAAGGTGTTATAAGAAGATATTAATTGCTGTTGATTTTGTATTTTTGTTTCTTTGAAATTAAAATAACCTATGGAAGAGTTTTTAGATATATTAAAGTACATTTTGCCTTCGTTGGTAGTACTTGCAGCTACCTTATTGGTAATTAAAAAATTTATGGATGCTGAGCAACGTAAACATATGTATGAAATAAGAAAAGAAAACCAAAAAGTGGTTACTCCTTTGCGTTTACAAGCATACGAAAGAATTGTATTGCTTATGGAAAGGATTTCTCCTGAAAATTTAGTACTGAGAGTTCATAAGCCGGGAATGAGTGCTAAACTATTGCAAGATAATTTAATTGTAACAGTTAAAACAGAGTTTGAGCACAATTTAGCACAGCAAATTTATATCTCATCATCAACATGGGATGTAGTAAAAAAAGTGAAAGAAGACATTATTAGAGCTATTAATATTGCAGGTTCTCAACTGCCAAGTGATGCAACAGGTGTAGAATTTGGACAAAAACTTTTTGAAGTGATGTCAAAATTAGAGAAATCACCAACTCATGTAGCAATAAGTATTGTGAAAAATGAAATCAGACAGTTGTTTTAAAACTATTTAAAACGCACACTGTGACCTCTAGAAGGAGTTGAATTGAAGTTTCCGTAATAGCCTAAACTTAATTCAAAACCTCCGTTTCCGCTTGTAGCAGCAGTTAATTCAGACATGTTGATATCATAACTAACCCCCATAGAAAAGCCTAGCCAATTAAACCTTACTACAGCATAGAGTGCATCTCCAACACGTAAATAAGGACCAATAGACATAGACATTTCGTTTTGATGATTGGTAAATTTAGAAGCACTTTGTAATCTCATTTTTGCTTCAGCACCTAAATTAAAATACCTGTTTGGCCCTTGTTGAGTAAAAATAAAATTAGGAAGAACAGAAAAACCATTACTAGTAACAGCAGCATTTCCACCACCTCTACCAACTTCAGCACCACCATGTATGGTAAATTTTCTTAATAATGGATCTTCATCACTATTAAAAGATACATTTGGGGCATTCAAGTGAAATAAAGAAACTCCTGCATAATATCTTGTAAAATCGGTAGGAGAGTAGAACCAATGAATTCCTGCTGCCATATCAAAAGCATTTACAGAATTTCCACCAAACTGATCAATTGTAGGAACTTCAGAATCAAAAGCAACACCATTCCATTGGTCGTGAAAAGTTAAGTTATTATAGTTTAAAGAGCGTTGTATGGCACCAGCTTGGAAACCAACAGAAAGAAAATGATTTTTGTTTCCACCACCAATATCTAAGTGATAAGCCAATGCTAAACTATATTTAACATTAGAGAATTTTGATACTCCGGCATCATCTTTATAAAAATTTAAGCCTAAACCAAACATTCCTCCTTTCATTCTTTTTAAAACGGGAGCATCAAAAGAAGCGGCAATAGTGGTATAAGGTTCACTAACAGACGCCCATTGGTTTCTGTAATTTAATAATCCTCTTAAATCTCCATTGAATGCACCTGCACTAGCGGGGTTAACCGTCATAGGAGAAGCAAAAAATTGAGAGAAATGTACATCTTGCTGTCCGAATAAAGGAACACTAATTAATAAAGATAAAATGATAGTTATATATAAATTTTTCATAATCATAAAATTAAATGTAAAATGAGTTTACCTTATTAAAGTAACATTACCTTTTAGTTCTCGAATAGTACCATCTAGCATGGTAGCTTTTACATAATAAACAAAAACTCCGGGATTTACGGGGTTGCCATTATGCGTTCCATCCCAACCTTCAGTTTTTTCACTTGTAAAAAATACTTCTTGTCCATATCGGTTATAAATAGAGAAAGTTAATGATTCAATTCCAATTAAACCTCTAACTAGTAGCAGATCATTATTACCATCTCCATTTGGCGTAAATGCACTTGGTACACCAATATTAAATTGCATATTAACATTAACCGTTACTGTATCATAAACTATACAACCATTTTCCGCTTCGTAAGCAACAATATAAATGCCTGTATCAGTAGGTTGAATTACTGTTGTGGTTTGACAAAGTACACAAGTTAAATTGTTTATTGGACTCCAAGTGTAAGTTCCTCCGCTTATAATGTTTCCAGATGTATCTGTAGCTTGAGCCGTAAGGGTAACATTTGTTCCAAAAGTTATGGTGGTGTCTGAATAAGCTGTAATAATAGCAGGGTCGCTAACAGTTATAGTGTCTATTATAGAGCTTGTACCGTAAGCATTTGTAACCTCTAGGGTAACTACAAATTTTCCGGTGGTATCAGGCCAACAAACTAATCCCGGGTCTTCTAAATTAGAAGAGTCAGGAACTGCACCTTCGAAAGTCCAAACCCATGATGTTGGTGTTCCACCAGAACCATTATAAGAAAACTCTACACAACCATTTTTACAAATTTTTCCGTTACTAGGGTTCATTCCAATAGCTGCGATTGGTGGATTACAAGAATCTACAACTATAGTAATGGTAGTATCACTATTTCCTCCAGGATAATTTATTTGAAGAGTTATATTAAAACTTCCGGCATTATTAAAAGTGACAGTATGTGGTCCAGGAGTATTGGCAATAAGCGGATTTCCTCCATTAAAAGTCCAGTTCCACGTGTTTATTCCAGAACCTGTACTATTGTCAGTAAAAGTAATGGAGTTACCTATACATATCGTATCTGCTGAAGCTATAAAGGAAGCTTGAGGTTGAGCACAATTATTAACAATTATAGCAATAGTTGTATCATGTGTACCATTAGCATCAGTAATTTGCAGGTTAATATTATGTGTACCGGTAGTATTGAATACTACTGTATGAGGACCTTGAGTATTAGCAGTTGCAGGAGTACCTGTTGGGAAAGTCCAGCTCCAAGTAGTAATACCAGACCCAGTACTAGCATCTGTAAAAGTAATAGAATCACCAGTACAAATAGTATCAGCTGACATAGTGAAAGAAGCTGTAGGTTGAGTACAGTTGTTAACGGTAATAGCTATTGTGGTGTCATGAGTACCATTGGCATCAGTAACTTGTAAATTAATATTATGCGTGCCGGCAGTATTGAAAACTACGTTATGAGGACCTTGAGTATTAGCAGTTGCAGGAGTACCTGTTGGGAAAGTCCAGCTCCAAGTAGTAATACCAGAACCAGTACTAGCATCTGTAAAAGTAATAGAACCTCCTACACAAATGGTATTAGCAGAAGTGGTAAAAGAAGCAGTAGGTTGTGAGCAATTGTTTACAGTAACAGTAACCTGAGCGGTATTACTACAATTGTTACCATCTGTTCCAGTAACTGTATAAGTTGTTGTAGTTGTTGGGTTAAAAGCCACACCATCAGTTACTCCATTATCCCAAGTGTAAGAAGTTGCTCCACCTCCAGTTAAAGTTACGGGATCGCCAGAGCAGATTGAAGTTGCACTAGCATTCGCAGTTACTGTTGGGAGTGGATTAACTGTAATAGGTAATGTTATATTATCAGTGCCGTTAGCATCAGTAACTGTTAAACTAATATTATGCGTACCTGCAGTATTAAAAACTACTGTATGTGGTCCTACTGTGTTAGCTGTTCCGGGAGTTCCTGTTGTAAAAGTCCAGCTATAAGTTGTAGCTCCAGAAGTAGTACTAGCATCTGTAAAAGTAATAGAATCGCCTACGCAAATCGTGGAACTAGAAGTGGTAAAACTAGCATTTGGCCCTGCTGTTGCAGGAATAGTTAAAGTAATATCGTCCACGGCAAAAGACGGATCATTTCCAACACCATCATCATTATTAATCCATCTAAAACCAATTTTAACATTGGCATTGTTGTTTGCAGAAGCAGGCAAAGGAATAGAAAAAGCAGTCCATAAACCTTGTGGAGTACAGGCACCTAAAGGCGGTTTGGCTAATGGATCTAATAATGTCCATGTAGTCCCATCAAAATACCAAAGCGAAGCATCATCTAAAGCTCCATCTCCATTTTCTATATAATTAAAGTTCAACGTAATATTTGTTTGACCTGTTAAATTTATGTTTGGAGATTCAGCTCTTTTATCAGTTAGAACACAAAAAAAAGAGCCACATAATCCACCTGCATTATATGCAGCACCATTGTCAGCAGGAAGACCTAGTGCAGCAACTGCAACATTACCAACATGTAGTGAAGGATCTGTAGTGGCACAGGCAGAGCCACAAGTTCCAGCTGCATTCCCACATTCTGCACCACTAACAAACCATTCGTTTGCTTCAGGGTCATTAACTCCTATATTTGTAACAGTCCAAGCTCCATTAGTTCCTGAATAACCACTTGCTAAACAAGCGGAAGCACAGTTATTTTGAAAATCTTCTGTCCAAATTACTGTTTGACTCTTAATGCCAACCATTAAAATTAGACATGAAAAAAGAATAAGTATTTTATTTACCATAGTCGCAGAGTTTTTTGTAAATGTATAATTTAATCA
>DATCTM010000079.1:0-39534 GCA_036567945.1 Vicingaceae bacterium | reverse complement strand
TCAACAAACAATTTCTCATAAATCAATTTAAATAATCAATTTTTTATGAGATAGAATAGTATCTTTGTTACATCTTTTTTTTAAGGATAAAAGAGACAATATGTTCAATTTGCTGACAATATGCAATGAACTTTTAAATATAACGTAACAAATTAATATATATGGGGTGTAGTGGATGTAGCACAGGAAGAGGTTGTGGAACTTCTTCATCTGGCTGTAGCAGTAAGTCGGGAGGTTGTAATAAATTAAATGTAACCAATTGGCTTAACGACATAGAATTACCTTTCGGACAAGAACCATTTGACTGTGTTGAAGTTCGATTTAAAAATAACCGTAAAGAATTTTTTAGAAATACTGACAAACTGAGTTTAAATGTTGGTGATGTGGTTGCTGTTGAAGCAGCTTCTGGTCATGATATTGGAACGGTTTCATTAGCCGGAGAATTAGTAAAAAAACAAATGCGTAAGCATAAAGTAGATTTAGATTCTAAAGAAATTCTTAAAATTTACCGTTTGGCAAATGATGGAGATATTAAAAAATGGATAACTGCTCAAAAAAGAGAAGAAGATACCATGTTTAAAGCCAGAACCATTGCTATTGCCTATGGTTTGCAGATGAAAATTAGCGATGTAGAATATCAAGGAGATAATTCAAAAGCTATTTTTTATTATACAGCAGAAACAAGAGTTGATTTTAGAGAACTAATTAAAAAATTAGCTGAAGAGTTTAAAATCCGTATTGAAATGAAGCAAATTGGTGTTCGTCAGGAAGCTAGTAGGTTAGGAGGGATTGGCTCTTGCGGAAGAGAATTATGTTGTTCTACTTGGTTAACAGATTTTAGGTCTGTTTCTACTTCTGCGGCACGTTATCAGCAACTTTCATTAAATCCTGAAAAACTTGCAGGACAATGTGGTAAGCTTAAATGTTGCTTAAATTATGAGTTGGATGCTTATACCGATGCGCTAAAATCATTTCCGGATACCAGCATAAACTTAAAGACTAAAAAAGGTGAAGCTTTTTATAGAAAGATGGACATTTTTAGCAATACACTTTGGTATTCTTACAAAGATGATCCTGTTCGTTTTATTGAGATGAAACTTGATAGAGTAAACGAAATTATTGCGATGAACAAAAAAAATGAGTTTCCTGAGGATTTATCCATGTATATGGAAATTAAAGAGGAAGTTAAAAAACCTGATTACGAAAATGTTGTTGGACAAGATTCATTAACTCGTTTTGATAAGCCAAAAGGCAATAATAACAGAAATAAAAACAAAAGGAGAAAAAAAGGCGGGAAACCCAACAATCAACAACGTCCTAACAATAAGAAAGAGTAACAATTATTCATGCCACAATTATTAAAAATAACCAGTATCATTAGTTTAATTTTTTTAATGGCTTCGTGTACCGATAATACGGTGTATGATGAGTATATTGCTATAGATAATGCTAATTGGAAAAAAGAGAATGTTGCTACTTTTGAGTTTGAAGCTAAAGACACATTACATCCTCATAATATTTATATAAACATCAGAAATAAAGGTGATTATGCGTATAGCAATTTGTATTTGTTTGTTACTATAAATGGACCAAGTGGAGATTTCTCTAAAGATACTGTAAATTGTGTTATTGCTGATAATAGGGGGAAATGGAAAGGTAAGGGTATTGGCGATTTGTGGGATTATCAGCAACCTTATTTAGGAAATGTAAAGTTTGCTAAAAAAGGAATTTATACGGTTTATCTTGAACAAGCCATGCGTGTTGAGGATGGATTAAATGGAATATCAGATATTGGTTTGAAAATTGAAAAAATAACAACCGATAAATAGGTGTTTTGTATGTCCATGAGCGTTTTTTTTAAACATATTTTCATTATTATTTCCTTGTTGTCTTTATCGACTGAATTAGTTGCTCAAACAAAGCAAAAAGAAACTATTTATAAATCAGAATATGAGGATGTTATTAGGAATACTTATAACAAAAAATTACTTTCACTTTCTGAAACACAACCTCCTAAACATATTGATTATAAAGGTCCTGAAATAACAACCGGATCAACCTTTTTGTTTGGAGCTATACCTTTAGAAAGAGCTTTCCCAACAGCTTATCCTGAAAATCATTATTTGCCTTATTATTTCTCATCAAAAGCGTATAAATGTCCAACAGCGTTGAGTTTGCTAAAATATTATCAACCCATCATTGATAAGGAATTAGAAAAACATCAATTGCCAAAAGAACTAAATTTAGTGCCTTTGGTTTGTTCGGCTTTTAATCCGATGTCCAAAAATGGTATTGGTGGAGAAGGTTTTTGGCATTTAACCTATCCTCAGGCGGTAAAATACGGTTTGCGTGTAGATGAATTTGTTGATGAAAGAAGAGATTTTGAAAAATCCACTTTTGCTGCATTAAGCAATATTAAGCAGTTGTATGAATTGTATCAAAATTGGGAGCTTGCTTTGGCAGCTTATTCTTGTGGAGTGGTAAATGTAAATAAGGCAATCTTACGTTCGGGAAAGAAAGATTATAAATCGCTTTATGAGTTGTTACCTACTGAAACCAACGAGTTTGTTAATGCTTTTACAGCCATGGTTTATATCGTTAATTATGATGATTATGAAGTTGTGAAGTTGAAGCCAAAATTTGATAGAGACACTTTGACTCTAGAAAGAAAACTTCAGGCTAAAGCATTGGAAGATGTTATAGGTTTTGATAAAAATCAGTTTACATTTTTAAATCCGGTTTTAAATTTTGACAAAGCCATTTTACCTGCAAATTATCCCTTATATTTTGATAAAGCAGATAGGAAAAAAATAATTGAAATGAAGGATAATATTTATTTTTATCAGGATTCGATATTGAATAAACCAAAGGAAATAGAACCTAAAGATGATTTAGAAAATATTCCGGATTTTGATGGAGAACCTGTTGTTTATACTGTAAAATCGGGGGATGTGTTAGGTATCATCGCAGAGAGATATAAAGTTTCTGTTGCTGAGTTGCAAAGTTGGAATAACCTTAGAGGAACAAGAATAGATATCGGACAAAAATTAAGTATTTACGGAGAGCGACAAGCAGCTCCGGAACCTGTGGCTGAAGAAAAGCAGGAAGTAAAGCAAGAAACACCTAAAAACACTAATTTTTCAAGTGGAGATTACACCACATATACTGTAAAATCAGGCGATAATTTATGGCTAATTGCTAAAAACTATCCGGGGATTTCTGCTGATGACATTATGAAATTCAATAATATTGATGCAAATTTAAACATTGGTCAACAATTAAAGATTCCGAAGAAATAACATTTCAAGAAACAACACCAAAAGCTAAAATTGTTTCTCCACTAATAACGTTTGTAACGTTGGTAGCGGTATTTCTTTTGCTTTTTTTGGTCATGTTTGTTTTTCCTGCTGATGGAATTAAAGTAGGAAAATATGAATTGCAATTTCCTACTCCCAACGAGTTTTTTGGTATTGAAAATAAGTCTGATAGTATAGAAAGTTATGAAAAAGATTTAGCCATATTGTTTGATGATTCTACCATGGTGAAAGAAAAAATATCGCAAATAGATTCTACCATTATCAAACAAAAATTAGATTCATTAGCAGCATATAGAAAAAAATTGCAAGTTACTGATAAGTCTATACCTGCTTTGCATCGTTTTTTTGAAGCCTTAGAAAATGCTCAGAAGAAGAAAGTCCGCATCATGCATTATGGCGATTCTCAAATTGAAGTAGATAGAATAACTTCCTACATAAGAAATGAATTACAAACTAAATTTGGTGGTATTGGAGTAGGACTTTTTCCTGTGGTTGATATTGCTCCAAAAATGAGTGTGAACATTAGCTATTCAGAAAACTGGCAACGTTATGCCGGTTATGGAGCAAAAGATTCTACTATTACACATCAGCGATACGGGCCACTAATTAGTTTTAGTAGGTATGCACCAATTCCTCAGACCACTTTTTTAGACGAACTTCCTGATAATGAAGCATGGATTAAGATTAATAAACCCAAAGCATCTTACGGAAAAACAAAACAATATACCCAGCTAAAAATAATGCTCAGCAATATGGTAACGTATGTAGATTACGAAATTATTGTTGATGGAACAGTGGCTAAAGAAGGCAAGTTAGCTCCTAATTCTCCTTTTGAGGTAATTACAACTAATTTTAAATCTACTCCAGAAGAAATTTTAATCAATTTTAAAGGTAAAGACAGCCCGGATGTTTATGCACTTTCATTAGAAGGAAATACCGGAGTGGTAATGGATAATATTCCGCTAAGAGGTTCGTCAGGAACAATTTTTACTAAGCTTGATAAAACCTTAATGGCAAATGCTTTTGCACACCTTTCACCAGATTTAATTATTTTGCAATTTGGAGGAAATGTAATGCCTTATATCAAATCAGAAAAAGAGTGTGAAGATTACGGGAATTGGTTTAAATCTCAAATAAATTTTATTAAAAGAAACAATCCAAAAGCAGCCATAATGGTTATTGGCCCGAGTGATATGTCTATTAAGGAAAAAACAACTTACGTTACTTATCCTATGTTAGAGGGAGTGAGAGACGCATTAAAAGATGCTGCGCTTTCAACAGATTGTATTTTTTGGGATATGTATGAAGTAATGGGAGGTAAAAACTCTATGCCCGATTGGGTAAATGCAGAACCACCGTTGGCAGCTTCCGATTATACACACTTTACGCCTAAAGGAGCAAAAAAGATTGCTGAGGAGTTTTATAACAAACTTACCGAAATGTATGTAGATTATAAGTTAGACGAGCCTCTTAATCCGTAACTTTGTTTTTATGAACAACAATCGACTTACAGATACAATTTGTGCTATTTCTACGCCTCCAGGTGTTGGTGCCATAGCTATTATACGACTTTCCGGACCGGATGCTATTAATATAGCGAATACTGTTTTTCATGGGAAAGATTTACTAAAAGTACCATCTCATACTATCCATTTTGGAACAATAAGAGAAAACGATAAAATTATTGATGAGGTATTGGTAAGTATTTTTAAAGATAAAAAATCCTTTACAGGCGAAAATGCTGTGGAAATATCAACTCATGGCTCACCTTATATTCAGCAACAAGTATTACAATTATTATTGAAAAAAGGAGCTAAACATGCTCAACATGGTGAGTTTACCATGCGTGCTTTTCTTAATGGTAAAATGGATTTGTCTCAAGCTGAGGCGGTTGCTGATGTTATTGCTGCAAACTCTGAAACTGCACATCAATTGGCAATGGGGCAAATGCGTGGGGGTTTTAGTAATGAAATTAAAAAACTGAGAGAAGAGTTGATACATTTTGCATCTTTAATTGAGTTGGAACTCGATTTTAGTGAGGAAGATGTGGAGTTTGCCAACAGACAGCAACTGAAAGATTTAGTAACTAAATTGCACGAAACACTTCATCAACTAATACAATCGTTTAATGTTGGTAATGTTATAAAAACAGGCGTTCCCGTAGCCATTGTTGGTGAGCCGAATGTAGGAAAATCTACTTTACTAAATGCGTTGCTGAATGAGGAAAGAGCCATAGTATCAGACATTGCCGGAACTACCAGAGATGTGATTGAAGATGAATTGAATATTAAAGGCATTAATTTCAGGTTTGTAGATACAGCAGGAATTAGAGAAACTACCGATCAAATTGAGTCGTTAGGGATAAAAAAATCGTATGAAAAAATTGATCAAGCCTTAGTGGTGTTGTTGATGGTTGATGCCGTAACTATTTCGAAAGAAAAGCTGCAAAGCGATGCAGCAAAAATTAGAGAACGCATTAGCAATAAGCAGAAAAAAATGTTTGTTATTGCCAATAAAATAGACAAAGGTAACGAGCAAGAAGTGTTACAAAAATTTGAAGGGATAGATGATGTGGTTTTTATTGCAGCTAAAGACAATAAAAATGTAGAAGAAATTACCAATAAATTATATACAAGTGTTGCCGAAGGGTTGGTTAATACTAATGATACGGTGGTTACCAATGCACGTCATCATGAAGCGTTATCTCAAGCAAATGAATATCTGTTAAGAGTTTTAGAAGGCTTAGACCAACAAATTACAGGAGATTTCTTGGCTATGGATATTCGTCAGGCACTTTACCATTTAGGACAAATTACAGGTGAGATATCTACCGATGACCTGCTAGATAACATTTTTAGTAAATTCTGTATCGGAAAGTAAAGTTTTAAAATGAAGTGTAGAACATGTAAAACAAAACTGACCAATGAATCTAAAGTAAAACTAGGTTATTGTAGTCTGGAATGTAAAGGTAAGAAGACTAGGGTTTTTTGGACAGGAATTACTGATGTATTCTATTTTATAGTTGAAATTTTGTCAATTTTTTAGATTTATTTAGTAATATTTTTTGTGAACAAACGCATTACAAATACTCCTGAGAGGGATACTTTTAGGTTAATAACTCATAATATGAAAGAATATCAATACGTTAAAGTAGATCAAGAATTGCTTTATAAAATACCACTTGAAATGGAGGGGAAATCAGGTATTTCTTTAGTTAATGAATCTTTGAATAATTTTAAGTTTAAGAAAATTTTTCCTTGGAATTTGACTGTCAGATTAAATTATAAAGAAATGGATATAAATGGATTGCCTACTGATAACCAATTGTTTTTAATAGAGAATTATCGTAAAATACTTGAAAATAAATTTAATTCTGAAGATAAACCAAATGTTTTGTTTGTTGCAAATATATGTGTTAACGGAGAATCTGATTTAATATGGAGAGTCCATAATCCAGATATTATTGAAGAAGTTTTAAAACGTGAAATACAAGTTAAACCTATCAAATTTGAATTTGGCTATTTTATGAAATATGATATCGAATGGATGGAAGTTGAGGCATTAATCAATTTGTAAAAAAAAACGTATTTAATAAAGAATAAAATGAATTTTTATCGAATTGTATTGTATATAATTTCTTTTGTTTTACTAACATCATGTTGGGATAATGACCCAAAAGATTTATTTGATAAAGGAAAAGATGAACTATTGAATAATGAAAAAGAGTATAGTTATTTGATAGATGTTTTAGAGAATATATCTAAAGCGACAGATAATTCTGATGCTTATTTATTTATACAAACTAAACAAAATAATATTATTTATTCAGATAGTAATGGAATACCCGAAAATCCTCCTATAATTTATCCTGATAATTTTATTATAATTGCTAACAAACTTGGTGTAGATGGAGTTATACTAACTCCTCAATATTACAGATTAGGTATAGCAGATAACAATTCAACAAGATATAGTACTCATTTATTTTATCAAAGAGTAGATACTTTTTTAATTGGTGAAGGTATTGTTTATCACGAAAGAATAAATGATAAGTGGCTTGTTGGCTTAAAGAAAATGCCAATGGTAATAGAATGGCTTGGTATATAGAGTGTGAAATGTTAAAAAATATCATTTTCAGACATTTTTTAACATTTCACTATTTGTATAGATAAGTAAACTAATCCCTATCTGGATACGGGTCTTCTTTAGCATCCCCTTTACCACTAATTACTTTCCAATCGCCATGTTTACATTTCGGGCAAGGAGGCAAAGAAGTAACCGAAGGCACTTTAATTTGGTTTCCACAATTATTACATTCATAAGTTCCGGCAGAAACATCGCTCCCGGCAGGTACATGGTCTTTTTTCATGGTGTGTAAGTTTTGGTTTGTCTCAAATTTAACGAATAAATTTTTAAGGCAACAAATGCACATTTACCAACTCACCTTTTTTTATAATTGTTACATCAGCAGGAGTGAGTAGTAACGCATTCGCATAAGCAAAAGATTGTAAGGCATCAGAGTTCTGTCCTTCCAAAGGAGTAACCGTCTTAAAATCGGTAGTTGCTTTTAAAAAGGTAGCTCTACCCGGTTTTTGTTTAATGTCTTTACTTAGGGGGAGTTGCAGTTGATTTAGAAAAGCTTGCTTTAGCCCAAAAGATAGATTGATGTAAGGATAAATATATTCGTAAAAGCAAGTAAGTGCCGCAGCAGGATTCCCCGGTAAACCAAATACTGCTTTGTTTTCTTTTTTGCCAAAAAATAGTGGTTTCCCTGGTTTTTGAGCCACTTTATAGAAGATTTGACTTACTCCATTTTCTAAAATTCCTTGCTGAACAAAATCGTAATCACCAACAGAAATACCGCCTGATAAAATTACCATATCAGCATTATTAAGCGCATTGGTTATGGCGTTGGTAGTTGCTTCTTGATTGTCTTTTAGGTAACTAATAATAGGTGAGATATTCATTTTTTCAAAAGCGGCTTTTAGCATTAAGCTGTTAGATTCGTAAATCTGACCTTCATCAAGTTTTTCTCCGGGAGTAACCAATTCGTTTCCAGTAATTAAAATGCTCACTTTAGGCAAAGTAAAAACGCTTACTTCAGTAATACCTAAGGTAGCTAAAAAACCGATAGCTGCCGGATTTAAAACCGTTCCTTTGCTTAATGCAGTATCTCCTTGTTTAATTTGATACCCTTTGGTACGAATATTTCCGCCTGTTTTTAAATTATCATCATAAACAAAAAGTTGATTGTTTTCAACCTTAGTAAATTCTTGCATAATAACAGTATCGCAATTTTCAGGCACTTTTGAACCTGTAAAAATTCTTGCAGCTTCGTTGGCGTTGATATCTATTTTTCTGGTATCTCCGGCAGGAATTTCGTCTGCAATTGTATAACTATTGTTATTGGTGTTAAAGCAAAAAGCATAGCCATCCACTGCTGATTGATTAAATGGAGGGATGGGGATTGGAGCAGTAATATCTTCTGCTAAAACATAATTAAGAGCATCTTTTAAGGTGATTATTGTGGTTTTACTAGTGGATGTATGTTTAATAATAAGTTGTTGTGCTTCAGAAACAGATATCATAATGCCGAAAATATTGGTTTTTGTAAAGATAAATGTAAAAAATACTTAGAGAACTGATTTATGTCAGGAATTTTTCCAAAAAAATTAAACAAATTTGTAGGTAAAATTAAAATTATGTCTTTCAACAAGGTAAATATTCCTTCGTGTACAGCTTGCGACCACAAGAAAAGTGGGGCTTCTATTTTTTGTAATTTAAATTTACATGATATTGAAGATGTTTCGGAGCATAAAAGAAATCTTTTTTTTAAAAAAGGACAATTGGTTTTTAGTGAGGGCAATCAGCCTCACGGTATTTATTGTATTTATAAAGGCAAGGTAAAAATTCATAAAATGGGAGACGAAGGAAAAGACCAGATTGTTAGATTGGCAAAGGCTTCTAATATTATTGGTTATCGTTCCATTTTTAATAATAATACTTATTACGCTTCGGCTACAGCTATAGAAGATACAGAGGTTTGTTTTATTTCTAAAGCTTATATTGTAGAGTTGATTAAAACTAATAGTAACTTAACATTTAGTTTTATGAATATACTTTCTGAAGATTTAAAAAGAGCAGAGGAAAGCATTATTCACATGGCTCAGAAACATGTGAGGGAAAGAATTGCAGAAGCTTTATTACTATTGAATGAAGCTTATGGATTAAAAGATGATGGAAAAACGATAGATTCTACATTAACTAGAAGAGAAATTGCCAATATTGCGGGAACCACAACAGAAACATCTATAAGAATGTTGTCGGAGTTGGATAAAGATAAAATAATTCAGTTGGCTGGTAAAGATATCAGGATTCTTGATATGAAAAAACTCTATAGAACCGCCAATATATTTGATTGATAGAAAAATTAATGAAATTAATCATGTTTGAATATGATGAATGTCATTTTTAAAACATTGAATAACAGTTACTTTTGTTTAGTTTTTAAAGATAAACTATATTTTGAGTAGTAATAAACAACATACAATAAAATTATCTAAAGAGCTTATAGGTAAAGTGAAGCAAGTTGCTGATTTTTTTAAAGCCTACGATAAGGGAGAAGTACTTTTTTCTGAAGGAGAAATGCCAACTTATATTTATTTGTTAGAAAAAGGTACAATTTCATTGGTAAAATCGGGAACAGATTGTGAAGTTGAAATTATAGAACATAAAAAAGGAGATATTGTGGGTCTAGATTTAATCTTTGATAATAAAAAATGCACTTATTCAGCAATAATTAAAACAAGTTCTGAATTGCATGTTGTTGAAATAGAAAAATTTAAACAGTTTTTAATTAATGAAAATAGCTTATCATTAGAGTTAATTAGATACCTCAGTTCATTAATAAAACAAATTGAAAATCATTCTTTAAATTCTATAAATGTTAGTTGAAGATTTTGCTGAAACATGCCGCCTCTACGAAAATTTTGAAATTTGGGACGTAGAAAATATGGATGCCTTTTTCAAAGGTAATTCTGTTTTAACAACCATTTTTGAAGATAAATATAAAATTTCTATTGCTGATTTTAACCAAAAAAGAAGCGAAATAAAGGAAACTAATATGCAAATTATTGAAACGGTATTAAGTTATGTTGGCGATAAAAGTTTTTATATTTTCACTCATCATAATGAAAATCACCTTGAGTTAATAAAAATGCAACAACTAAAAATCATGAATTTTGGGGTGGATATTAATAACATTAAAAATGACCATGTTTATGTTGTTATCATGGATAAGAAATTAAGTGAAGTGAATTAAAACCTAACAGGCTTTAAAAACCTGTTAGGTTTGGGAAGTTATTTTATAGGCTCAAAATGGGCAGTAAAATGTCTCAGTAATAACGTTTCTTTTTTAATTTCATACCCTTTCACTTGTTTTTTGTTTTGGAGTATTTCATCAAAAGTTTCAATTACATATTCAATATGGCTTTGTGTGTAAACTCTTCTAGGAATTGCCAAACGCACCAATTCCATTGGAGCAGGAATTAATTTCCCGTTTTCATCATATTTTCCAAACATTACAGAACCTATTTCTACAGTTCTAATTCCTGCTTTTAAATAAAGCTCACAAGCTAGAGCTTGTCCGGGATATTCATTAACAGGAATATGATCATATAGTTTTTTTGCATCAATATATACTGCATGTCCGCCAATAGGCATCATTACCGGAACGCCCATTTTGTGTAAATGTTCGCCCAAATAGGCGGTACTTTTAATTCTATATTCTAAATAAGCAGGTTCAAATACTTCTTTTAAACCTATTGCTAACGCTTCCATATCTCTACCCGATAAACCACCGTAAGTTGAAAACCCTTCTGTAATGATTAATAAGTTGGTACATGCTTCTGCAATTGCACTATCTTTTAAGGCTAGAAATCCTCCCATATTAATAAGTGCATCTTTTTTGGCACTCATGGCTGCACCATCTGTTAAGGCAAACATTTCTTGTGCAATTTGTTCGTAGGTATGATTTTCAAAACCTTCTTCTCTGTGTTTGATGAAATAAGCATTTTCAGCTACTCTACAACAATCTAACAATAACATTACATGGTGCTTTTTACAGATGGCACTAACTTCTTTAGCATTTTGCATGCTTACCGGTTGTCCGCCACCACTATTATTGGTTACAGTTAGGATAACAGCTCCAATATTTTCAGCACCTTTTTCTACAATTAGTTTTTCTAATTTTTCGGTATTCATGTTTCCTTTAAAAGGATGAATTAATGCCGGGTCATGCGCTTCGTCAATAACAATGTCTATTGCTTCAGCTCCTGAAAATTCTATGTTGGCTCGGGTGGTATCAAAGTGCGTATTGCTGATAAATGTTTTGCCTTTTCCTCCTAAATAGCCGTAAATAATTCTCTCGGCAGCTCTACCTTGGTGTGTTGGAAGTATAAACTCCATACCCGTAAGGTGTTTTATTGCTTTTTCCATGCGTTCCCAAGATTTTGAACCGGCATAAGATTCATCACCACGCATAATTCCTGCCCATTGTTCTGCACTCATTGCAGAGGTTCCGCTATCGGTAAGAAAATCTATAATTACTTGTTCCGATTGGAGTAAGAATGTGTTGTAATGTGCTTTTTCTAAAAATGCCTTTCTTTCTTCTTCGGTGGACATATAAATTGGTTCTACCGATTTAATTTTAAAAGGCTCTATAATGGTTTTGTGTTTCATCTGTTTTTTGATTTTAACGTACAGCCGAAAATCTTCAGCCGTAATGATTGAAATAAATTTTTTTATAATAAAATAGTGGAATTCCCTTAGAAATATAAAGGATCTCGCTGCTTAATATTTTTGTAACAAGCAGGAGCTTTTATGCGAGAAAGCATATAGTATGTATGTTTTTGTAACATCTATCAGCAAAGTTAGATTATTACAATTGATTTAATTATGATAAATGTCATTAAGGTGTAAAATAAAATTGACAAAAATGGTCAATAACTATAAAAACAAAGCATAACAAAGCACCATTTATTGAGTTTGTTTTTTTAGGTTTAAAGTGGTTTTATATCCTAACCATAATATATTTTTATAATTTAAATCATTGTCTGATTGTAAGTTGTAAGTTAAAGAAAAACTATTTGTTGGGTTGATTTTATAGTTAAGCCCTATAAGTATTCGGTTTTGAGAAAAATAAAATGAATCAATATTACTTTTAGAATTGACAAAAAATTCATTTCCAATGTTTAAGAATAATTTTTTGTTTTTTAGATTAAAGTTAAAGAGGAATCTATATCTTAATCGTAAAGTATAACTACCGGTAGAAGGATTGAAAAATTGTTGTTCAATCCTTATTCTATTAGCTAAAAAATGGGTGGTATGTAAAATTTCTTGATAGATTCTTATTTCTTTATTGGTAAGTTCCTTGTTAGAAAAACTGTTGGCGTAAGCACCTCCTAATGATAATTTTATTCGGTTAATTTTATAAGCATAAGAAGTTCTTATTAAAAAGAATTTGTAGTTATTTATTTTTCCGGTAAAACGATAAGCTATATCTGAATTGATTTCTGATTTATCTGATAATTTTATAGTGTTATAATACTGAGTCCATATTTCAGCAATTGCTTGTTCTTTGTTTTGAGAATAAAATTTAATCGGAGTTAAAAAACAAAGAAGTATTAAAATGAATTTTAAAAAAGTTGTCAATTTTTGAATAAATAGAAAAAAGTTAAGTCAAAAATAATTTCACACAGGCAATAAAAAGTACAAATGCCAGCATGTATCTTAATCCTTGATTATTGAATTTTTTACTTCCTAAATAACCACCTAAAAATCCGCCCAATACAGCAATACCAACCAATAAAAATGCTTGAGTATCTATTTTTACACCACTACTTAGTTGACCGCCCATTGCTGCAGCAGAGTTAACCCAAATAAATAAAGCAGAAACGGCAGCAGCTTCTTTCATTTTTCCCCATTTCATCAGTAAAATTACCGGACTAAGAATTATACCTCCACCAATACCAATTAATCCTGAGAAAAAACCAATAATTCCTCCAATACTCAATCCTTGCCATACTTTTACATCTTTAATGGTGTCACTTTCCTTACCAAAAATATTGAGCATTTTTAGAATGGCAAAAATTAGTAAAATTGCTAACACTTTCTTATAGATAGATGCATCAACTTCTATTAAACCACCTACAAAAGCGAGTGGAATAGAAGTAATGGCAAATGACAAAAAAAGTTTTTTATTAAAGTACCCCGATTTAGCATAATGAATAAAAGAAATAGCAGCAACAAATAAATTTAGCAGTAAGGCGGTAGGTTTCATGGTATCAGGAGCAAAACTAAAAAGAGCCATTAAAGCTAAATAGCCGCTTGCCCCACCGTGACCTACAGCTGCATACATAAATGCAACCACAGGTAAAATTAAAAGGAAAATCCAAATATAATCTATCTCGAATAAATTCATTGGCTGAAAGTTTAAGCTAAAGTACTATTTTGATAGGAGACGGTATATGATTTTTTTCATATGTTTATATTCATTATTCGTTCATTTCTATTGTTGATTAATGTACTCATGAACTCGCTATAGCTCGTTTGTTTTTTATCGGTCATATATAGCTCGCCAATAGTCATTCTCGTGTGCTGAAATTTTTAACATGGCTCGTTTCATGGAAATAAAAAAACCCTAATCATTTAAATGATTAGGGTTAGTGAACAATAGGCAGTTTTATTAATTGTTCTTAAAATCTCTACTTTTTCCAGGAAAATAATTTCTAGAAGTTCTTATTTCTTTGTGATTCCAATTCCAAATAACCAATTGGTATTTTCTCCATATATAATCGAAAGGAGCTACTAAAAAGTGAACAAATCGAGTAAATGGAATTATTCCGATAATTAAGAAAGCTGATGCAATGTGTGTTTTTACCATCAACAAAGCCATAGTATTGCTAGTAGAAAGTTGTGCAATTAAATCTACATTTGGATTAAATGCAAAAACCGAGCGTAAATAAGGTGTCATTACTGATGCAAACCAGTTAGAGCCCCATCTGCCATAATACGCCATTAATATTCCACTTGCAATTTGTACAAATAAGACTAAATAAACTACATAATCCATGTAATTAGAGACCATTTGAATTCTTTTGGTAGTTGCTCTTCTTTTTATGAGCAATAAAAGACCAATTAGTGAAGAAATAGCAAAGCCGAAGGCAGTAAATTCTAAAACTAATAATCGAACAGGAGAGCCATTCCATGCAACTACAGCATTTGGAATTAAGAACCCAATTAAATGACCAAAGAATAACATCACTATTCCCCAGTGAAAAAATTGACTACCAAAAAACAGTTTTCTACCTTCTAAAAACTGAGATGATAATGATGATACCTGAAATCCTTTTTTCGTGTAGCGATAAATTGAGCCTATTAAAAAAATGGCTAATGCTACATAAGGTAGTGCTCCGAATAATAAATAATCTAACATAGTTTTATGGTTTTAATTTTACTTTAATTTTAATTTAATATTTCTCTTGATCGCCTTTTAATCTCTTCCGGTGTAGGAATAGATGTGGTACATCCATCAGTGCAGTCGCTATGTAAAAAAGCTTTTGCGTAAGCCGGAATAATTTCGGCTTCTATTTCAAACTTAATGTCTGCAAAATCTATTTTAAATACTTGTAATACTGCACTTATTACATTTTTATAGATATTACCATCTTTAATGCCTTCCATAATTACAACCTTCTGCTTTTTGTTCATTACCTTTTCTCTAATTTTTACTTTAGAAGCATCGAATTCAGACAGCATTTTTTCTAATGCAGGAATCATTACCATTACTACCAATTCATTGATAAAATTTTCATCTTTGTGTAGTGGAAGCAACCTTAAAACATAGGGCAAGTTGTCCGCTAGCTCATGTCCGTAATCGTTGTTATATTTTTCTTGTTCTACTTTCATATTTACTAAAAACTCACCTCTTTTGTAGTCTTCGGCAAAAATCACATAACCTAAATCTAAAAAGCAAATGGCTTGGATATGAAAGGTTTTTTGAAAAATTTCTTCTATTTGATAAAAAGTTGAATTGGCAATAAATTCTGAAAAACGAACAAACTCTTTTCCAGCTTCAGGATAATTTTTATTTAAAAAATTCTGAATTTCAATTACTTTTTCAAAAATATCCGCTTTAGGATAGATGAAAAGTTCTGAAAGTAAGTTGTAATGTTCTAAGTTTTTCATAGTTTCAAATCTCTAGTTAATAAGGGTTATAATCCTCTTGCTGGTTTTTCTTTAAATCCAAATCCTGTACTTCCTTTATAGTCACCAGTGTT
The DNA here is from genome assembly GCA_036567945.1 of Vicingaceae bacterium. Classification (GTDB taxonomy): domain Bacteria; phylum Bacteroidota; class Bacteroidia; order Flavobacteriales_E; family Vicingaceae; genus BRH-c54. The sequence continues at coordinate 23,879 of DATCTM010000079.1, read as the reverse complement.
TTCTAACATTTCAATGGCTTCCTCACGGTGAGCAGCAGGAATAACAAAACGTTCTTCAAATGTTGCTAAAGAGGTTAGTCTGAAGATGGCATTTGCAGTATCTACATCTATACTTGCTTCATTCATTACTGTATTTAATTGTTTGTCGGTTACATCTTTAACAGTAGTATCTCTTCTAGAAACTCTAACCGCATGTAGTTTTTTGAAAACATCAATTACTTTGTCGTCATTTCCAGCTGTAAATAAAGAAGATAAATAACGAATAGGCACTCTTAATTTTTCAACTCCTGCTAATAAGTGTTCAGAAACTGTATCATAAGTTCCATCGGCACTTACAGAAGCCATTGCCGGTAACAATGGTGGAACGTAAAATAAATTAGGCAATGTTCTGAATTCAGGATGGAGTGGAAGTGCTATTTTCCATTCTTTTACAAATTTATAAACAGGTGAGTTTTGAGCTGCTTTAATGGTTGAATCTGCAATACCATTTTCTCTAGCTGCTTTAATTACTGCAGGATCATTTGGGTTTAGATAAATATCCATGTGTCTGTCCACTATTTCTGATTCATCACATGAAGCAACAGCTTGTATTCTATCCGCATCATATAACATAACTCCTAAATAACGAATTCTTCCTACACATGAATGCATACAAGCCGGTGGTTGTCCTGATTCTAAACGTGGATAACATAGTACGCATTTTTCAGATTTTCCGGTATTCCAGTTGTAATATGATTTTTTGTAAGGACAAGCAGTTACACACATTCTCCAAGCTCTACATCTCTCTTGGTTAATAAGTACTACACCATCTTCACCTCTTTTGTATAAAGCTCCTGATGGACAAGATGCTACACAAGCAGGGTTTAAACAGTGGTTACAGATTCTTGGTAAGTAGTGAAAAGTCATTTTTTCCAATTGGAACATGGCTTCTTGTTCTGCCTGACTTAAATGTTTGAAGTTAACATCCTGACGAGCATAATCGGGGGTTCCAGATAAATCATCATCCCAGTTTGGTCCTGATTGAATTTCTATAGGTTCTCCGGTAATTAATGAAACCGCTCTACCAATTGGTTGGTCATCGCCTTCAGGAGCATCAAACAAATCTTGATAACGGTACGCCCATGGTTCATAGTAGTCATCTAATACTGGCATGTTGGGATTATGAAAAATGTTTTTCAGTCCTTTCAGTTTTCCAGCACCTTTTAACGATACACTATCACCATCTTTTTTCCAACCTCCCTGATAAATATCTTGGTCTTCCCATTTGGTTGGATAACCTGTTCCTGGTTTAGTTTCTACGTTGTTCCACCACATGTATTCAGCTCCTTTTCTGTCTGTCCAGATGTTTTTACATGCTACTGAACAAGTATGGCAACCGATACATTTGTCGAGATGGAAAACCATTGCTATTTGAGATCTTATATTCATAACTTTGAAGTTTTAAATTTTAAGTGTTAAATGTTGAATTATTTTTATTTAAAATTTATCATTCAACATTTATAGTTTCTAATATTCTACTTTTGTCATTTTACGAACTAATACATGTGTATCACGGTTAACTCCTACAGGCCCCCAATAGTTGAAGTGGTAAGAGAATTGACCATAACCACCGCACATTAAGTTTGGTTTTAAGTGAACTCTGGTAAATGAGTTGTTCATTCCACCACGTCTTGGTTCTCCTTTTTTACCTCTTCTTTCTTGAGATTTGGCAATGTTGTAGGTTCTTTCCACAGCATGGTAAACGATACAAACTCCTTTAGGAATACGAGCACTTACACAAGCACGGGTTACATAGGTTCCGTGGTCATTATAAACTTCTACATGATCGTTATCTTTAATTCCCAATTCTTCAGCATCTTGCTCACTTAGCCAACATGGTTCTCCACCTCTTGATAAGGTTAACATTCTTAAGGTATCACCGTAAGTTGAGTGAATGTGCCATTTTCCGTGAGGAGTTAAACAATTTAATACTCTTGCTTTTCCATCATTTACAGTAACCCTTAAATCACCATAAGCTTCAGGTGTTGGAGATGGTTTGTAAGTAGATAAATGTTCTCCAAAAGCAATATAAGCATCATGGTCAAGGTAGAAATGTTGTCTTCCGGTTAATGTTCTCCATGGAACTAACATATCTACGTTGTAGGTATAGGCAGCGTAGGTTCTTCCTTCATGCATTAATCCCGACCAAAGTGGTGATGAATTGTATCGTTTTGGTTGAGCTTGTAGATCTCTGTATTCCATTTCAATTTGCTCGTAGCCATCCCCCAATCTTTCAATCTCTTTAATACCTATTTTTTTACCCATTATTTCGTAAGCTCGTTTAGTTAACTTACCATTTGTAAGGGTTGATAATTTTAATACAGCATTGATAGCTTCCACATCTTCTTTTAATGATGGGTATTCTGTTCCGTCATCCCACTTACTAATGTGTTGTCTGTTTTCTAACATTTCGCCATAAACATCTTCACAATTATAGTGGTTACCGTGAGCTCCTAAACCATTTTTGGCAATACCATTTCCTAGCGAAATAAATTTATCATAAATTTTAGAGTAATCTCTTTCAACAAATCCAATTTTGTGCATTGTTTTTCCTGGAATTGCTTCACATTCTCCTTTGCTCCAATCTTGTAAACGAGGTTGAGTAATTTCATCTTTAGAATCGTGAGATAGAGGTGAATTTACCACATCTTTCATAACTCCTGGTAGATATTTTGGAGCCATAGAACTTACTCTTTCGGCTAATGCTTCAAAAATTTGCCAATCTGTTCTTGATTCCCAAACAGGATCAATTGCTGCAGAAAGTGGATGGATAAACGAGTGCATATCTGTTGAGTTGATATCTGCTTTTTCGTACCAAGAAGCGGTAGGAAGTACAATGTCAGAATAAAGTGCTGAGGTATCCATACGGAAATTAATATCAATTACTAAATCCATTTTTCCTCTTGCTCCTTCTTTTTTGAACACAATATCTTCAACAATATCACCAGCTACTTCATCTGCAATTTTATTGGTATGTGTGCCTAAATAATGATCTAAGAAATATTCATGTCCTTTTGCAGAAGTTCCGATGGCATTTCCTTTCCAAATAAACCAGTTTCTTGGGAAGTTAATTTCTTCGTCCGGTTCAACTACAGCATGTTTTAATTCGCCAGAAACTAATTGTTTAACAATGTAGTCACGCATTTCGTCATCAGAATTACAACCTGCTTTTTGAGCATCTTTCACTATTTCGAAATTATTTTTGTTGTATTGTGGATAGTAGGGCATCCATCCGTTACGAACTGCTTTTACAGCCCAATCAGCAGTATGCGTATGTGCTAATTTGTTTTCAGGAACGGAGTTATAGAATTTTTGATTTCCATCATATCTCCATTGTGAAGAGTTGATGTAATGCCAAATAGGCCCTTGTTGTAACCTTGGGATAGTTCCCCAATCTTTAGAACTCATAATAGTTGACCATGAATCCATTGGAGCTAATTTTTCTTGTCCAACATAGTGATTCATTCCACCACCATTTTTACCATTACAGCCGGTTAGCATTTGAGCCATAATAGAAGCTCGGTACATTAGATTTCCATGAAACCAGTGATTAATAGCTGCCCCAACAATTACCATACATTTACCTTCGGTAACTTCTGCAGTATCTGACCATTCGCGTGCTAATTGTAGTACAGTATCTCTACCAATTCCAGTAAATATTTCTTGCCAAGCAGGAGTGTATGCTTGATCTTTATCGTCATAAGATGTCGGGTAATCGCCTGCCAAACCTCTACTAACTCCATATTGTGACATAGTTAAATCGTAAATGGTTGCTACAGGAACTTTTTCGCCAGAGGCTAATGTTAAGTAACGAACAGGAACACCTCTCATCGCTTTTTTGTCTAATCCATATTCTACAAATTCAACTTGGGCAACCTCATCGTGTTTGTCTATAAATGTTAATTCTGGGTCGTATTCAGCACCGGTAACATCATCAGTATAGGTTAAATTCCAGTTGCCATCTTTTCCGTCCCATCTTTGTCCCATAGAACCTATTGGCACAACTAGATTGTTGGTTTTGGTATCGAAATTTAAGAATTTCCAATCACCGTTATCGATGTCTTTGTATGAAGCCATTTCATTAGCTCTAACCATTCTTCCGGGAACTAATTTGTCTCCTTCTTTATTCAAACGAACTAAGAAAGGACAATCGGTATATCTTTTTACGTAATCAATAAAATAAGGTGTTTTTTTGTTGACGTGGTATTCTTGTAAGATTACATGTGTAACCGCCATCCAAAAAGCACCATCAGAACCAGCATGAACAGGAATCCATTGGTCAGCATGTTTGGTAACCATACTGAAATCAGGAGACATTACTACAGTTTTAGTCCCATTATGACGAGCTTCCGAGAAGAAGTGAATGTCTGGAGTTCTTGTCATTCCTAGATTTGCCCCCATGGAAACAATGAATTTAGAGATGAACCAGTCAGCACTTTCGCATACATCTGTTTGTTCTCCCCAAATTTCCGGGTAGGCATTTGGTAAATCGCAGTACCAATCGTAGAAACTTAAGTTTACACCACCCATTAATTGTAAATACCTAGCACCAGAGGCGTAACTTAACATACTTTTTGCAGGAATTGGAGCAAAACCAATGATTCTGTCAGAACCATATTTTTGTACCGTATATATGTTAGCAGCAGCAATTAAATCTAACGCTTCATCCCATCTAACTCTTCTGAAACCACCTTTACCTCTTGCTCTTTGGTATCTTGCTCTTTTTACGGGGTCTTTTTGTAAGTTTTCCCAAGCTTTAACCAAATCTCCTCCGGCAGCTTCTTTTTCAGCATTAAATAAATCTAATAAAGCACCTCTCATAATAGGGTATTTAACACGGATAGGGCTGTATAAATACCATGAATAGGAGATGCCTCTTTGACAACCTCTTGGTTCGTAAGGAGGAACTTCTTTGTTAAATTGCGGGTAATCTATTTGTTGCATTTCCCACACAACAATCCCATCTTTTACATGGATTGCCCATGAGCAACCACCTGTACAGTTAACACCGTGAGTACTTCGTACAACTTTGTCATATTGCCATCTGTTACGATAAAACTCTTCCCATTTTCTGGTTTTTGGTGATATTATATCTTCTATCCAGCTCATAATTTTTTGTTTTAAGTGCCTCTTAATCTCACTTAAGAGGAGAGGCGTGTGTTAATAAATATTTTTTGATGTTGCTGCTTTAATTTGTCTCTTGTAAATGTCTTCTTTCACACATTTTCTTTTTCGTTCTATATATACTAACAATATAATAGAAGCTATTACTAAGAAGGCTACTCCTCCTCCATAAATAAGTAGGTGATCGTTATATACTCTCTGTGGTTGATATACATTGTTTACTGCTGCATCATTAAAAAATGCAGAAAGTTGATATATTTCTTTTTCTGTTAGTGGATGATTTTGATATGAGGAAGCCATAGCAGGAAAAGGAGGTGCACTTAGTATTCCGTTTAGCCCTGCTCCACCCAATCTTTCATATACTTTTGTTAGATCTTTAGCGAGTAAACCACCCCCAATTAAATCTCTATGTTGAACATTATGACATGTGATACATGATACTCCGCCATTTTCGAGTCTTTTGCTTCCTTCAAACAAATGTAACCCTGTTGTTATATCACTAGCAGAAGCGTTTGCAGGGTCTAAGATTGGATCAGCAGTAATTTCTTCTACTGGTTCTGCTTCTTCAACAGAATTTGTAGTAGTAGGGCTGTTTTCTGCAATGTAGCTTATTATAGCTTTTATTTCAGCATCATTAACATTTTGATTTGGCATAGGATAGCCATATTCTGTAATTATTGCCTTTGCATCAGCATCTTTTTCTCCAAAAGCTTGTGCATTTTTTACAAAACTAAGAATCCATTCTTCAGATCGCTTAGTGTGTATTCCTTCTAAGTCGGGACCAACTAATTTTCCTTTACCTATAGAGTGACAAGCACTACAATTTTGTTTAAACACTTCTTTACCGTTTTGTGCATTTAAATTAATGCTTATAGTAACAATAGAAAGTGATATTACAATTGATTTTAGTTTCATTGTTTTTATCTTTTATTGATTTGAATCATATATTTTATTACTAAATCTTAGTTATGGTATAAAATTCAGTTGATTTTTAGACAAAATAAATGACATGAATCATAGTGGTATATGATTTATGTCATATATAAAAAACATTAAAAAGAAGGAGGAAAAGAGAATGAATTATTGATTGGTTAAGGCTTCAAGGGCATTGAAATCTAGAATTTTTATGTTTTTTCCAGAGTTTTGTATGATTTTTTCATCATTGAGCTCTTTAAGAGCTCTAATAATACTTTCGTAGGTTGTATTTGTTAAGCTAGCGTAGTCTTTGCGAGGAATCGTAAAACTTAAAAGTTGAGGATCTTTTTTGTCTGCACCAAAAATAGTGTAATTGTAAAGGATTGCTTTGGCAACTCTATTTTTTACTTGAAGGTGATTAATTTTTGTTTCAGAATTTCTGAGTTCTTCAGCAAAAAACATCATCAGTTGATAGGTAAATTCAATATTGGTTTTTGCTAGTAAGTTAAATATATTTAAGGGTATAAAAGAAAGAGTAGTTTCTTCGTATGTCTTGGCAGAAACAGGATAAATCCAATTTCCACCAAAACCTCTGTGACCTAAAATTTCTCCTTCTCCTGCAAGCCTAAAAATTTTTTCTTTACCAGTTGATTCGTTTGAAAATACTTTTACTTTTCCTTTATTAATGATAAATAACCCTTTAACATTATCACCTTCTTTAAACACAAGGTTGTTTTTTTGTAAGGTGTAGATGGATTTGTGAAAAGCAATAAAATCTATCCATTCTTTTGAGCAGTACTGTTTTAAAAAAGAGTCCATATTAATGTATAATTAGGTTTTGTCAAAAATAATTTAAAAAAGGGTTGTTAAAAATGATTTTTGACAGGAATTTTTATGTTATTTGTGATTAGTGTAACTATAATTAAACTAGTACGTATCTGTACCTGTTAATTTTTGTTAAATTTTTAAATTGTTAAAGTTGAGGGATATTAATTCTTTCAACTGACTTATTTTTATTATTTATTAACTATGGTTAAAAAATACATCTTTTCTGGCTTTCTAATTTTCTTAGGACTAATTAATGGGTCAAGTGTTTACTCACAATGTACACCTTGTGGTTCTCCAACAACTTTTGCTGTGAATTTATCAGCTAATCCGGACACAACATTTTCGATGACTAGTACACGAAGCGGTTTGTGCTGTGGAGCTACAGGTACTAATTGTATCCGATTTGATGTTACTATAAATCCAGGGGCAAATGAAGTAAGTTTTAATGTAGCTAATCCGGCACCTCCTGGAGGAGCTTTTTATCAGGTAAATTGTGGACCACCTACATCTTTGGGTACTCCACTTTGTGTAACTGGTATGACTAGTTTTTGTATTGTTTTTTGTAAAAGTGGAGGAGATTCTCCTACCTATACTATATCTTCTTCTAGAACTTTTCAGGCTGCACCTGATATTACAATAAATTCAAACTGTGTTGGAGAATTGTATGTAGAAGGTTTGGTTCAATCATCAATAACTTGGAACTCTATAGCTCCGGGAGCTATGGGGACATATAATTCCTATTTGAATTGTACTTCGGCTTGTGATACTACCTATGTTACTCCACAGGCAGGATATCCCACATTTATTGATTATCAGGTATGTGGTACTCCAACAGGATGTGCATCAGGAACTTCTTGTGATACTGTTAGAGTAAATTTAGTGCCCGGGTTGGAAGTTGCTATTGATCCAGCCGTAGCAACTATTTGTTCTGGTAATCCAATTACACTTACAGCAAATATAACTGGAGGGAGCGCTCCTTATAGTTATTTATGGAGTCCGGGAGGACAAACCACAAGTGCTATTAGTGTTAGTGTGCCGGGGACGTATATCGTTTCGGTGTCTGATAGTACCAATTGTCCTGCGGCTACGGATACTATAGTTGTTGGAGCAGCTCCTAATCCGAGCCCACCTGATATAAACAGTAATAGCCCAATATGTGAAGGGACAACATTAAACTTAACAGCAAGTACGGTGGCAGGAGCCACTTATAATTGGACAGGTCCCAATGGGTTTACTTCTACTCAACAAAACCCATCAATTCCTGCAGCAACAGTTGCTGCATCAGGAACCTATACTGTTTCAATAACAGTAGCAGGTTGTACAAGCAATGATACAACCACAACAGTAGTAGTAAATCCAATACCAGTAGCCCCAACGGCAGGGAGCAACAGTCCTGTATGTGAGGGAGCAACATTAAACTTAACAGCAAGTACAATAGCAGGAGCGAGTTATAATTGGACAGGCCCCAATGGATTCACCTCTACATTACAAAACCCATCAATAGCAGGAGTTACGGCAGCAGCAGCTGGAACATATTCCGTTACAGTTACAGTAGCAGGATGTACAGGTCCAGCAGGTACAACAATTGTTACTATTGAACCTTTGCCAGCTGCACCTACTGCAAATGGAACCACTATATGTGAGGGAAATTCTACAACATTAACAGCTACAGCTCCTGGAGGAACGTATGAGTGGTATAATGCTCCCACAGCTGGAACTCTTTTATTTACAGGAGCAAGTTATACAACACCCGTTTTAACTACTACAGATACATTTTATGTACAAACAACTGTTAATGGTTGTCCTGGACCAAGAACAGCGGTAATTGTTACCGTTACACCTACTGATGATGCTTCTTTTAGTTATTCATCTAGTACATATTGTATTACGGGAACAGACCCAACACCAACTATTAATGGAAGTTTTGGAGGTACATTCACTTCATCTCCAGCTGGATTAGTTATTAATTCATCAACAGGAACTATAGATGTGTCGGCAAGTGCCTTAAATACATATACCATTACATTTACAACTAGTGGACCTTGTCCTAATAGTAGTTCAGTTAGTGTTACCATAACCAATGCTCCTGATGCTACATTTTCTTATACAACTCCTATTTGTCAAAGTGGATCGAATGAACTTCCTTCTTTTCCACCAGGAGCTAGCGCAGGTGTGTTTAGTGCTTCTCCGGCAGGATTGGTTTTTGTTAGCACAAGTACTGGGGAAATTAATACTGCTGCGTCAACATTTGGGACATATACTATTACCAATTTTATTGCAGCAGCAGGGGGGTGTTCCTCAGCTTCAGCAAATTTTACAATTACTATAGATGAAGCAGCAACAGTTAATGCAGGCACATATAGTGATATATGTGCTGGAGCAACATTAAGTTTAAATGGAACTATTGGAGGAAGTGCAACATCAGGTACTTGGAGTGGAGGTACAGGAACTTATGCTCCAAATGCTACTACCTTAAATGCTACATATACTCCAAGTGCGGCAGAGCAATCAGCAGGAATAGTTACATTAATTTTAACAACAGATAATCCAACAGGAGCATGTTCTGCAGCTGCTGATACTGTTTCAGTGAATATTATTCCTTTACCGCCTGCACCAACAGCAAATGATACTACTATTTGTGAAGGTAGTTCAACTACATTAACAGCCACAGCACCAGGTGGAGCTTATGAGTGGTATAATGCGGCTACAGGAGGGACATTGTTAAATACAGGAGCTACATACACAACACCAGTATTAACAACTACTACTTCTTATTATGTTCAAACAACAGTAAATGGTTGTGTGGGACCAAGGACTACAGTAACAGTAACTGTTAATCCAACTCCTGCAACTCCTACTGTAAATGGGGATACTATTTGTGCTGGAGAATCAACTACACTAACAGCTACAGCTCCTGGAGGTACTTATGATTGGTATGATGCACTAACAGGAGGAACACTTTTAAGTACAGGGACAAGTTTTACAACTCCTGCCTTGTCAGTTACTGATACTTTTTATGTACAAACCACTATTTTGGGATGTCCAAGTGCTAGAACTATGGTTATTGTAGTTGTAAATCCGATACCTACAGCACCAATTGTAGGTAATACTACTATATGTGAGGGTGGTACAGCTACACTAACAGCTACGTCACCTGGAGGGATTTATGAGTGGTATGATGCACCTACAGGTGGAAACCTTGTAAATACAGGAGCTACTTATACAACACCGATACTAACAACTACTACTTCTTATTATGTGCAAACAACTGTAAATGGATGTACAAGTTCTATGACAACGGTTACAGTTACAGTAAATCCGATACCAGTAGCTCCAACAGTAAATGATACTACTATTTGTGAGGGAAATACTGTTACATTAACAGCCACTTCTCCTGGAGGAACATACAGGTGGTATAATGCTCCTACTGGTGGAACATTGTTAAATACAGGAGCTAACTATACAACACCTATTTTAACAACTACAACTACCTATTACGTGCAAACAACAGTAGGGGGGTGTACTAGCCCTAGGACTTCCGTAACAGTAACTGTTATTTTAAATGATGACCCTTCATTCTCTTATTCATCAGGTACATTTTGTATAACAGGAACAGATCCTACTCCTACCATTACAGGTACTTCTGGAGGTACTTTTTCAGCATCACCAGCAGGATTGACATTAAATCCAAGTACAGGAGAAATTACAGTGTCTTCTAGTACTTTAGGAACTTATACAGTTACTTATACTACTAATGGAACTTGTCCAATGTCCTCATCTGTATCGATAACTATTACTACTGCACCAGATGCAACCTTCTCTTATAATGATCCTTTTTGTCAGTTTACAACAAACCCTTTGCCTATTTTTCCTGTTGGATCAAGTGCAGGGGTATTTAGTGCAACACCAGCAGGTTTGGTTTTTGTAAATACAAGTACTGGAGAAATTGATTTATCAACTAGTGCATTCGGAACTTATACAATTACTAATTTCATAGCTGCATCAGGTGGTTGTGCTTCTGCATCGCATTCAACAACAGTTGTAATAGAAGAGGCGGCAATAGTAAATGCAGGTAATGATACTACTATTTGTGTAGGTGATTTAGCTGCTTTAAACGGTAGTTTTGGAGGAAGTGCAACAGCAGCAACTTGGTCTGGTGGCGCAGGTACTTTTAATCCTAATAATACTACTCTAAACGCAACTTACACTCCAACAGCTGGAGAATATTTAGCAGGATCGGTATCTTTAGTACTTACTACAAATAGTCCGGGAGGAGTTTGTACAGCAGTAGCAGATACCTTAATAATTGCTTTTAATCAAGATGATCCTTCATTTACGTATTCATCTGGAACTTATTGTGCTACTGGAACGAATCCTGTTCCTAGTATTACCGGAGGATCTACCGGAACTTTTTCAGCAACACCAGCAGGATTAGTATTTGTAAACACAAATACAGGTGAAATTAATTTAGGGTCAAGTGCATTGGGAACATATACAGTAATGTTTACTACCAACGGAACTTGTCCGGCAACAGATTCAGTTACTATAACTATCACTAATGGTTTTGATGCTACTTTTTCATATACTACTCCAGTGTGTCAAGGTGGATCAAATGAATTTCCATCTTTTACACCAGGAGCAAGTGCAGGTGTGTTTAGCGCATCACCAGCAGGATTAGTATTTGTAAATACTTCAACAGGAGAAATTGATATGACAGCATCTACTCCAGGAACATATACTGTTACTAATTTTATAGCGGCATCAGGTGGTTGTGCTTCGGCAACTCACTCAACAACTTTTACAATTGATGTTTCTGCCACAGTTAATGCTGGTACTGATATGAGTATATGTTTTGGTGATAATGCACCACTTTCAGGTGCTATTGGGGGAAGTGCAACATCAGGAACTTGGAGTGGAGGGTTAGGAACATTTTCTCCAAATAATTCAACGCCAACGGCAACTTATACACCAGATCCTTCAGAAACATTGGTTACATTGGTATTTACTTCAGATGATCCGACAGGACCTTGTTCGGCTGTTAGTGATACAGTTGTAATTACTATTAATCCTATACCAACAGCTCCAACAGCAAGTGACGATACTATTTGTGAAGGTACTTCAACTACTTTAGTAGCTACAGCTCCAGGCGGAACGTATGAATGGTATAGTGCTTCAAGTGGTGGAACATTATTAAATACAGGGGCTAGCTTTACAACGCCTATATTAACTACCACTACAACTTATTACGTGCAGACTACTATTAGTGGGTGTACAAGTTCTTCAAGAACACCTGTAACAGTAACAGTAACACCATTAGACGATCCATCTTTTAGTTATTCATCTGCTACTTATTGTGTGAGTGGAGGAAATGCAATACCGGTAATTACAGGTGGATCAACAGGTTCTTTTAGTGCAACTCCATCAGGACTTGTGTTTGCTGATTCGCTAACAGGTGAAATAGATGTTGCTTTAACAACACTAGGAACTTATACGGTTACTTTTACCACAGATGGAGTGTGCCCTGATAGTGCAACTTTTACCATTACTATTACTAATGCACCTGATGCAACTTTTTCATACAATGATCCATTTTGTACATCAGGAAGTAATCCAACACCAACATTTCCACCTGGTTCGAGTGCAGGAGTATTTAGTTCATCACCAGCAGGTTTGGTTTTTGTGAATACAAGTACCGGTCAAATTAATCTTTCTGCTAGTACACCAGGTGTTTATGCTGTAACTAATGATATTGCTGCTTCGGGAGGTTGTGCGGCTGCATCTTATACAGATTCTGTTGAAATTTTACCGGCTCCTTTTGCTGATGCTGGAGTAGATACTTCTGTGTGTGCAAATAATGCACAAATTAATTTATCAGGCATTATAAATAATGCAGGAGGAATGGTTTGGACTACTTCTGGAGATGGTACATTTACACCTGATACAATTAGTGCAAACGTTACTTATGATGCAGGTGTAAATGATATTAGCAATGGTTCTGTAACCATTTATTTAACTACTACCCAAAATGGATTTTGTAATGCTACTGTAGATTCCATTATTCTTACCATAACTCCAGCACCAGTTGTTGATGCCGGTTCGGATATTTTAATTTGTAACGGTACATTAACAACATCGTTAAATGGTTCAGTGTCTGGCGCTTCGTCAACAGGAGCTTGGACCACCATGGGGACAGGGACATTTTCTCCAGATAGTTTAACACTTAATGCATCTTATACATTTAGTCAACAAGATTCAATTAATGGTAGTGTAATCTTAATTCTTGAAAGTACTAATAACGGAGGATGCTTGGCTGTTTATGATACCGTTGAGGTATTTCTTTCTTCTCCAGCGACTGTTTTTGCAGGAAACGATACCACTATTTGTGCAAACAATGATTCTATCCAACTTAATGGACAAGTGTTTGGAGGTACTGGAGCAGGAGTCTGGTCTAGCTCTGGAAATGGAATATTTACTCCTTCTGCAAATGATTTGAATGCAAGTTACCAGATAGATTCTTCGGATATTGCTAATGGTTCTGTTATGTTGATTTTAGATGCGGTTAATTCATGTGTTCCAGCTGCTGATACTATTATTATTACTATTAACTCTGCACCAATTGCTGATGCTGGAAATAATATCACTATTTGTGAAGGAGAAACAGCATCATTAAATGGAGGTATTACTAATGCAGGAGGAGGAGAATGGACAACCGATGGTTCTGGAGCTTTTGTTCCGGATAATTTTACATTGAATGCTCAGTATATTCCATCAGCGGGAGATATGCTTAATGGAACAGTGACGTTAGTGTTAACAACTACCAATAATGGCTTGTGTGATGCAGTTTCAGATACCATTACATTAACAATTAGTCCGCTTCCTATTGCTGATTTTATTCCTCAGGGAGGTCAGTTTAATATTAATCAACTTATTGATTTTACTAATCAAAGTCAAAATGCAACAACTTATTTTTGGGATTTTGGAACTAATGGAGACACTTCATTGCTTGAAAATCCAAGCTATAGTTATGGAGCAAATGGAACTTTTACAGTTACTTTAATAGCTACTAACGCAGCAGGTTGTGTTGATACGATAATGTATGATTTTGAAATAGTAGGAGATGATGTGAAGCCAGTAGTTGTTCCTACAGCATTTTCCCCTAATGGAGATGGAAACAATGATGTGTTCAGTATATTAGGTGGTCCTTTTAAATCTTATGAGTTAACGGTTTATAATGAATGGGGACAAGAAATATTTATTTCTGATGATCAGGCAGATGGTTGGGATGGTTCTTTCAAAGGAAGTAGTCAGCCTTCAGGATCTTATGTATATGTGTTTACGGGAGTAACCATTGCAGATGAAGAAATTAAATTACAAGGTGAGATAGCAATAATTAGATAAGATTAGATTTATAAAAAATAATCAGATGAAGAAAATAATTATAATTAGTATTCTTAGTACATTAACTTTCTTAGTTAATGCTCAAGATTTTCATGTATCACAGTTTGATGTGTTAACGTTGTATTACAACCCTGCATTAACGGCTGTTTATGATAAGGCTGATGAAGCAGATTATAAAGCCTTTTTAACCCATCGTTCGCAATGGAATTCGTTAGGTGTAAAGCCTTTTAAAACCTACTCGTTAGGATACGATATGAGGCATAACAGATTTGGAATGGGAGCTTTGTTATTAAATAATCGTTCGGGAATAGGAGGATTTAATTCTTTTAGTTTTCTTCTTTCAGGTTCTTATTTTATTATTGAAGACGCACAGTCTCCTCATACTCTTACTGCCGGATTACAAATGGGATTGCTTAACAAATCGGTTAATCCGGACAGTTATCTTTTCGAAAGCCAATTAAATACTACTACTAATACCTTAGATGAAAACATGTCAAGTGGTGAGGCATTTAATAGTAATAGTAAGCTTAATTTCGATGCAAATATTGGAATATTTTATAGCTATAATGAAGAGGAAGAGTGGTACAAACCTTTTATAGGTTTTTCTATTTATCATATTACTCGTCCTAATGAATCAATTACCTCTACAGCAAGTAAATTACCTATGCGATTTAATTTAAATTTAGGCTCAAAATTTATTGTGAGTGAAAAGGTTACCCTTACTCCTAATATCTTGTACATGTATCAAGCAAAAGCAACAGAACTTAATATGGGTTTTTTAGGTACTTATAAAATAAAAGAAGAGAATGATATTATTTATGGGTTAGCTTATCGTTTAAATGATGCTTTTATAATGAATTTAGGGTTTAGAAAAGATAATATAACTTTTAGAATGAGTTATGATGCTACAACATCATCACTGTCAAATTATAATAGTGGTAGGGGAGCTTACGAATTTTCGTTAATAGTTACAGGAAAGAAAGGAGTAAATCCTTTTCAAAATGTGGCTCGATTTAATTAGTTAACCTCCAATAGCTATCATTGTTCTATTGTTGGCATTTTTCTCTGGGTCAAAAAAATCTTTGTCGGAAGTCATACCACCTCGCACTTGTTTTTTGTGGTAAATACCATCCATAATAATGGATTTAATATCCTCACCATTTCTAAGTGGAGTTAGCAAGTTGGTTTCAGAAGTAGAGAATAAACAATTTTTTATTCTTCCGTTAGCAGTTAATCTAATTCTGTTGCAGCTATCGCAAAATGGATTAGAAACAGTGCTAATAACTCCAAAAGAACCTTTATATCCTTTTATTTGAAAGTTTTTTGCTGTTCCGTTTTTCTTGCTTTTTAGTTTGATAATATTTTCAGAACCATATTTTTTTTCGGCTGCTGATAAAATTTCGTTTAAGGTAATTACTTTTTCAGTACTCCATTTATTTCCATCAAAAGGCATAAACTCAATAAACCTGATGGCAACATTTTTATCTTTTGTAAATTCTATAAAGTCAGTAATTTCATTATCATTTACATCTTTAATAATTACGTTATTTATTTTTACATTAAAACCATTTGCCTCATAAAGATCTATATTACTAATAACTCTATCAAAATAATCTCGTCTGGTTATTTCTTCAAACTTTTTTTTGTCGAGTGTATCTAAGCTAATGTTTATGTCTTTAACTCCAGAGCTCTTAAACAAATCAAAATAGTTGTTGAGTAGAATCCCATTGGTGGTAATACCTAAGTTAATTGGTAGTTGGGTTAATTCAGTAATAATTTTCTCAATGTTTTTTTTAATTAATGGTTCACCACCTGTTAATCTAATTTTTTTCACCCCCATCTCCACAAAAGTTTTGGCAATGGCAATTACTTCTTCATGATTCATTAAATGAGATTTCTCAGATAACTCGACACCTTCTTTGGGCATGCAGTAAAAGCATCTTAAATTACATCTTTCTGTAAGAGAAATTCTTAGGTAGTCGTGAACTCTACCAAATTGATCTTTTATTTGAGATGTTGGATTCATGTTTTTTACTAATTACCTTTTTAATAAGGGTGTTTTATTTTGATTGAAAATTACTCAATTTTAGATGAAAATTTTATTGTTATTTATGCAATTCTAATTGAATGGCTTTTAATTCTTCATTGCTTAAAAATTTCTGAGCAAGCGGAAAGAGGGTGTTGTCTTCTCTAAAAACATGAAGCTTAAGTAGTTCAACTAGCTCTTTAGCATTGTTATATGCAACATCATAGGTGAACATTCTGGCTTGAGTATCTCTATACCTAGGAGCTAAACCTAAAAGGTTAAAAGTTAGCGAGCCAAGTTGAATAAATTTTATATGATCATCTTCCATAAGGTCAACGGCTGTAATTGGTTCTTCTCCTGTACCATGTTCATTGTTGGCTAAAAGTGCTTTGTTAAGAATGGGGAAAAGAATTTTCTCTTCTTTTCTGTTATGAGGCAGTAAATTGTTGTCGAAAAAATCAAAAAACTGTTTAAAACTGTTGTTTATTTCATCATTAATTACATACTGAGCTTCTTTAAATGCACTTAACGCTTTTTCAAAGTCATCAATAATTTTAGATAGCTCTTTGTGTTCTTCAACAAAAACATTCAATGCATCATTAAAAGGTACATCTTCATTTTTTAATTGAGCAAGAGTTGAATAGGCATCAGGAGGATCCATTGGAGAAAGCTCGCTCTCTATGGAGATTTCGTCTTTCTCGGCATTAGCTTTTACAGGGTCAGAAGTTTTTAACTCTTTTAGTCTTTTTCCTGTTTCGTGGTCTATTATCTTCATTTTTTTGTTTTTATCAATTTGGTTAAATATGATATTTTTCACATCAATATTTCTTTTTTGATAAAATTACTGCTGATTTGCAGTTTAAAAAATGATATAAATCAGTAAAAAGCAGGGTTATTAATAAATGTAGAATCGGTTAGGGTACGTAAAAATGCTAATAAATCTGCTTTGTCGGATGTAGACAATTGAGCTCCTCCTTGATTAATATGTGTCATTAGTGGATCTACAGTTGACGATTGTTGTAATCCACTACTATAAAAATTGATAACTTCTTCTAAAGTTGCAAAACGATTATCGTGCATATAAGGAGCTGTTAATGCAATGTTTCTCAATGTTGGCGTTCTAAATTTCCCCATATCTGCAGGGTTTCCGGTAACTAAAAACCTTCCTTGGTCAACTCCCGAAAAAGAACTATTTAAACCATTGTTGTGGAATTCACCATCAGTCCATAAAGGGTTTCCGGCACTTCCGTGGCAATGGTAGCAATCTCCACGGTTGTCGTCCATATAAATAACAAATCCATTCATTTCAGAAGAAGTTAGAGCAGCTTCTCCACGCATGTATTTATCAAATTTAGCATCTCCGGAAACCATGCTACGCATAAATTGAGCTAGTGCATAGCTGATATATTTCTGTCTTTCTGGAGTGCTTAATTCGGTAATTTTTATACCAAATGTTTTCCAAAAAGCTTTTTGATAGAACTCGTTTCTTTTAAATCTATTAAGAATACTATCGTTATTGGCATTTAAAAAGGGATTTCCTTCAGCTAAATCTGCAAGAGCAACATCATCCAAATGATGCTCGCCACCATTCCAACCATGATATTGATGCCAACCAATGTTTACATGAGGAAGTACTGCTGTTCCGGTTGGTCCCATAGTAGAAATGGAATACGACTCTTCTTTTAAATGGCAAGAAGAGCAAGAAAGTCCGTTGGTACTCAATATTTTGTCGTAATATAAACTTTTCCCGAGAGCAACACCTTCAGCACTCATTTTATTAAATTCCGGATTTCTCATTGGAGGCAAGTAGGTGAGGCTAGGAGGAGAAATGTAAGTAGGATTATAATCTCCATAAAAATCTTCTTCGGGACTGAAAGGAGTAATGTTCTTTTCTTTTTTACAGCCACTTAATACAATTAGTAGAAGTAATAATAATTGGATAGATTTTGACATGGGTTTTTATTATTTAGGATAATATAGGTTTATCCATTTGGTTATTAATTCTTTTTCTTTGTTTAACAGTGGATTTGAAGGCGGCATCAATCTTGGATTGGCATCAAAAATAGTTGAAACGAATGTGCCATTTTCAGCCTCAAATTTTACTTCTTCATAATTGGTTAAATAAGGCAGGACGTTTAATGTTTGTGGATGATGACAACCGCCACAATTTTGGTCTATTATAGGTTTAATGTTTTTGTTGTAGGTAATATTTTCGTCAACTATAGCATTTGTGGTAGTTGGAGTGGGTTCAACGGGTTCAATAGCATTTTTTACACATCCTAATAATACACTAATAATTAAAATGGATGATATGGTAATAGTGGCTCGCATTAGCTTGTTAAAGGCTTGTCTAACAAAGTTAATTTTAAATAATTTTAAAAGTTATGATATATATCATGCTTCAAATTTAGATTTTGAATAATTAAAAAGGCCGCAACCGGAGAGGTGTGCGACCTTTTAACCTAACTAAAAAACTACATGTTTTGTAAAACTACTTACGGTTACTCTAAAACTAAGCAAATGTAGTTATGAAAACTCTTTTGATTTATGATGCTTGTCATAAGACAAACTTTTTTTTAATTAACTGTTGGAGTTTCTTTTTTCTCTTCTCCAGTAATAAATTTTGGTTTAATGGTTAACATTAACCAACCCCATCCATTATGAGTACCTTCAATTCCTCTACCATTAGCATCTGTAACGCCTTTTAAATAAGATAAGGTTTCGGTATTAATCATTACAGAATAACCACCTTTAACATCTACACCTTTAGAAAGTTTAAAACCTAATGTAAAGTCTATTTCAGTTCCTAAATAGCTATCCATTGCTTGTAATTGATCAACTTCAGAAAGTGGTGTTCCTGCAGCAATTGCAGCATTATTGTCTAATTGAATTTTGTATCCGTCAAGTACTTCTTCAGCAGCTAAGAAATAGTGAACATCAGCTCCTAACCAAAACTTTTTATGTGTGTATTTTAAGCCAAAAAAAGCATCATTTAAACCAACAGAATTAATATGGTTGCCTACATAGAAGTAATCCATATAGCCATTAAATTTGTGGTTAGTACCAAAATGAGGCGTGAATGAATGGTTTACTGTTCTGTAGCTAAAAGAGGTGTCTGTTTGACTTTGACCACTGAGGTGTTCAAAACCTGCATGTACAGCAAATTTTTCTGACATTTTATAGTTGGCTTCCAATCTAACATTTATGGCCTGAATTTCTCTATTATATTCGCCTTTTACATCAGTAAAAACAGTATTTCTATTGCCATCAACACCCATTTGGTAATAAAAAGCACCTGCTAATTGAAATTTATCTTTTTTGTAAACTAATCTGGTTCCTGCAGTTTGACTGTAATTATCTTTGTAGTAAGCAGTAGCAGTTCCCGGAGCAACACCTGAACTATCGTAATCTAATTGCTCTTTCCCTAAATTTAAAAAGAGAACGCTCGCATTAAAATTATCGGATAATTTATGATTTAACCACATGTATTGCATGGCTTTGTATGTTCCAAATTGAGCATCTGTACCACTTAACGCTGCTTTATCCTGATTGTAAGCAACACCAAAATCTACTTTCGTTTTTTCATTTTTAAATTTTAATAAAGCTGCATCGTGAGCTCTTGATTGCTGTGCCCAGCCTAAATCCCCGAAAATACGGTGGTCGTCATAAGCAATTTCTTGACGACCAAATTTTAACGACCATTTTTCATTTAACAGTGCTTCTACCCAAGCTTCATGAACAGCAATGTAAGCTCCATTATTATTTTGTTGAGCAGCTGTTCCTATTGTTTGTGGTTGGCTACCCCATACACGAATATCTTGAACGGTAACTTTAAAAATGTAGCCATCTGTTTTATAACCAAAATTTAATCTTGTTCTTTGATCAACAAAAGCAGCAGGGCTTTGTGTGGAATCGAGTATGTTTTTAAAACCATTTCGGTATTCAAACCTTGGTCTTATTTCGCCATCAAGTGTAAACTGAGCAAATGCAGGAAGGCTTAATAAAACACTTAATCCTAGTAGTAATTTTTTTATTGTTTTCATATGTATAATATTTTATAAGTTTCTATAAACAAAGTAAGGATTTTATTGAAGAAAAAAGACTGAGTTATATCATTAATTTAACTTCCATTATGAATGTTCTTTTATGATATTCTTACCTCTATGGGTTGTCAAATTCTCTTTTTGGTCCTTGATAATACCACCAATTTAATACTAAACAAATTAGATAATAAGCAGTAAATCCATAAAGCGCATATTCGGGAGTTCCGGCTTTAATTTGCTCGCCAAAAACTTTTGGAATAATAAAAGCTCCATAAGCGGCAATAGCGGCTGTCCAGCCTAAAACAGGTCCCGCTTGTTCTTTATTAAAAATGTAAGGAATACTTCTAAAAGTAGAGCCATTTCCGATGCCTGTAGCCAAAAATAATAACATAAAACAAGCAAAAAATGGCCACCAATATGTTTCGGGAGTTTCAGCATCTCTAGCTTGGATTATAAAATAAGCTACAGCTATAGCGCCAACAACTTGCATTAAGGTACTTATCATAGTTACTTTTGCTCCACTGTTAAATTTGTCAGACAAAATTCCTCCTACAGGACGAATTAATGCACCAATTGCAGGTCCAATAAAAGCCCATAACATAAAGTTGGGAGCATTTGGATTGATATAAGAAGGGTCGTCAGGATTGGTATAAACAAATATATCCTGACACAATTTAGGGAAAGCAGCTGAAAAACCAATAAATGAACCAAAAGTCATGGTGTAAATAATGGTCATAATCCAATTATGCTTGCTACTTAGTATAGAAAATTGTTTGTTCAGGTTGGCTTTTATTTCCCCTGGAGTAGCATATTTCATAAGCAATACAGCCAATATGATTACTACAGGTAAAACTATCCACATGTTTACTTTTAATCCTACTAATAAGTAAGAACCAATGGCTGAAGCAATAACCCCAAGCGTAACCATATAAAGCGTTTTGCCTACTCCTTGAGCGGTGCTTGGTAATTTAGGTGTGCCTGTAATTACATTGTTCATTCCGAAAAAAGCACCCACAACCGCAGCTAAAAGTAAGGGAACCCAAACCCATCCAGCGTTTTGAACCCCTGCAAGTGGACCACCACCTTCAACACCAAGAGAAGTCCCTGCTACACCAAATAAAGAAAAACCAACCGCAAAAGGAATTAATTTTTGCATGGTAGCTACACCTAAATTTCCTATTCCGGCATTCATTCCCAATGCATAACCTTGCATTTTCTTAGGATAGAAAAAACTGATGTTACTCATAGATGATGAAAAATTTCCACCTCCAAAACCGGAGAGCATTGCCATAATGGCAAATACCATATAAGAAGTATTTAAATTACTTAAGGCTATGCCTGTACCAATAGCAGGAATAAGTAATAGGGCTGTAGTAACAAAAACTACATTTCTTCCACCTCCTAACGAAATTAAAAATGAGTTAGGAAGTCGTAAGGTAGCTCCTGCTAGTCCGGCTATGGCGGGAAGTGTATAGTAGAGATTATTTACTTCGGCAAGGGCATTGTTGAACTCATCAGAACCTGGTGTTAGCCCATCTGTTAAGCCAAAATTATATCCAAAATCTTTCATGTATTTGATAATCACTCCCCACATAATCCACACTGCAAAAGCTAAAAGTAGGGCGGGGATGGAGAACCAAAGATTTTTATTTGCTATTTTTTTTCCTGTTGAACGCCAGAAGTTATCATCTTCAACATCCCACTGTTCTATGTTTGTTTTTGACATGATGTGTTAGTTTTAGTTAATTTATGTTTACAGTTTTTAATTTTCAAATTCATCATCTTCATCTTCTCCATGAGAGCCTTTTGGTTCTTCGAGCATTACCCAACAAAAGATAAAGCTTATTGCAGCACCTGCTGCTACTATGTAGAAGAATGTTTTGGCATCTACTAAAGAGAAAATTACAAGGTAGATTACAGCACCTACATTTCCGTAAGCACCTGCCATACCTGCAATTTGACCTGTCATTTTTTTATTTACCATGGGAATTACCGCAAAGGTGGCTCCTTCAGCTCCTTGCACAAAGAATGAACAACCAATAGTAATGATTACAGAAACAACGAGCCACCACATTCCATCAAACATAGGAACAATCGTTTGCTCTCCTTCTACCACTGCATCATATTTTCCTATTAAAGCCATTCCGAAAAATCCAATAGCAATTCCTATCATGTAAATAAGCATGGTTCGTTTTCTGCTGCTCATCATATCGGAAAGTAAACCTCCTAACGGACGAGCTACTAAGTTTACAAAGGCAAAAGAACCGGCAACTAATCCCGCCATTTCAGCTGTCATAATTTTTTCTCCGGCATCATTCATTAATGGAGCAAAAACCGACTCGAAAAACATAGGTAACATGGAGACTACGGCTAACTCAGCACCGAAATTAGCAAAGTAGGTACTGTTTAGCGCAGCCACACTTCCCCAGCTGTACTTGTCTTTTTCCGGCACTCCTGCTTTTAAATAAGGAAGGTTAACTTGTAAGGTTTTAATTACATGTCCGACATACAATAAAGCTAGTACACCATAAATAATGTACAATACATTTTCAGAGTATAGGTTATGAGATAACCCATCTGTAACAATCTGAACGGTTTGAATTTTCCAAGCTAATACGCCCATAGCTCCTACTAACGGAAACGACCATAAGATGTATTGAACTAAATCTTTGTAAGAAGTAACCATCATAGGTTCGGTTTTCTTAGCCATCACTTGTTTCTTTCCCGGGGGATTATCTTTTACTAAGAACCAGTAAACCACTCCGTAAATCATGCAAATAAGTGCATTAAGAAACAAGGTCCATCTCCAACTGTCGTCTCCAAAGCCTAACCATTTATCCATTAAATGTATGGTGAAAAATGGTAAACTTCCTGCTGCTGCTGCCGATCCAAAATTTCCCCAACCTGCATAAAGTCCTTCGGCTCTTCCTACCATTTTTGCAGGAAACCAGTTGGCAACCATTTTAATCCCAATTACAAATCCGGCACCTATAGACCCTAATATTAATCGGGCAATCATTAGTTGAATAAAAGAGTTTCCGAAAGCGAAAAAAATGGCGGGAATTCCCATAATAACCATTAAGCCCGAAAAAACCCTTCTCGGACCGTATTTATCTATCATGGCACCAACTACAATACGTGCCGGTATGGTAAGGGCAACGTTACATATCATTAATACTTTTATGTGCGATTTAGTTAACCAATCAATGCTATCAAGCATGGTGGTTGCTAATGGAGCCATGTTAAACCAAACATAAAAGGTTAGAAAAAATGCGATCCATGTGAAATGTAAAACCCTTATGGGTTCTTTAGAAAAATCGAATAACTTAAGTTCTGTTGCAGCCATTTTTTTAGTCTTTAAATTATGGTGCTAAGTTAGATAGGATAGGGTAGGGTTAAAATGAGATAAATCAGTATTCTGTATGATTATAATCATATAAATGGCTATTAATCAAGGTGAATATTTGTTTGTTATATTTTTCTATATGATTTATATCATTTCAGGA
>DATCTM010000078.1:0-23878 GCA_036567945.1 Vicingaceae bacterium | reverse complement strand
TTGTATTTTTTACTATACTTTTCGTAAAGATTTTTTTGTCGACTACTTAAGTCAATTTTTCTTCCTTGAATAAAAGCTAATTCTACATTGTTAGTTTTCATATCTAAAGCATCTCCTGTAGAAACAAAAAGTGTAGCATCTTTACCAATTTCTAAACTGCCACAAGTTTGGTTTATTCCTAAGATTTTAGCAGTATTTAGTGTAATAGCTTGTAATGCTTGTTCTTTTAATAATCCATAAGCAGCAGCAGTTCCTGCATAAAATGGTAAGTTTCGGGTATTCATTGCTTCCATATCCCCGGCATTTTCCAAACAAAACAATACGCCTGCATCAAACAATATTTTAGGCATTTTATAGGGTAAATAAACATCTTCTTCTTGTCTTTCTGGTAAAGAATGTACTCTTTTAAGTATTACGGAAATATTGTTCTCTTTTAATAATTCCGCTACCATCCATGCATCATAAGCACCTACAAGAACAATATTTTTAAGTTCAAATTTCTTCACAAAAGTGATGGCTTCAGTAATTTCTTTAATATAATCGGTATGAATAAAGAGTTTTTTACTACCATCAAATAGCCCTCTAACATTTTCAAATCGAATATTAATTTCGGTATAATTGTCAACTTTACTATAAGCTTTTGCATTTTCAAAAAAATCATTAAGCTCTTTCTTGGTGTTGTCATATTCTTTATTCTCTTTTCCTCCCCAACGTTGATACATATTTGGCCAATTAATATGAATACCATCATCCTCTTTGTAAATGGCATCTTCCCAATTCCAAGCATCAAACTGAACGATAGATGAAGTGCCTGAAATTAATCCTCCTCTTGGTGTTATTTGCCCCATTAAAACTCCATTAAAGCGAACAGTTGTAGTAATATTTGATTCTGTATTATAAGCAATAATAGAACGGACATGAGGATTTAAAATTCCTGTTTCATCATTATCTTGTGTCGCCCTAACGGCATCAATTTCGGTTAAACCTAAAGTAGAATTGGGAGCAATAATTCCCGGATATACATGCTTCCCTTCAATGTTAATGATAGTATCATAAGAAGAAGGGTCTATTTTTACCACTCTGGCATCAGCAACAAGCGTAATTTTTCCATTTTCAAAACCAATTACAGCATTTTCTATAACTTCTCCATTACCTAAGTGAGCAATTCCGTTTTGTAATAAAACAGCTCCTTTTTGCTGAGGTGCCGGACTAGGAACTTGAGCTAATAAATTAAAAGCACAAAGTTGAAAGTATATTATTAATAGGATGATGATTTTTGTTTTCATGTTTTTATTAGTTTGTTAGTTCACAGTTATACAGTTATCAGGAAACGGTTTATAGTTACTAAAACTTCTTTTTTTAATTATTCCCCAACAGTATCACAATGATAAAGTGTTGGTTTTTTACTTTTAGCTGGTTGTGTTTTTTTACCCTCTTTCTTTTCAGCAATCATTTTATTGATGATGGCTGCTTTTTCTTCTTTATTTTTTTGGGCTAACAATTTATTCCATTCACTATCAAAATAAATGGCACCATCAATAATGGTTTTACTAACGGTAGCATAAACTGATAGTGGATGGTCGTTCCACAGCACTATACAAGCATCTTTACCAATTTTTATACTTCCCATTCTATCATCTAAGTGAAGCATTTTTGCAGGGTTTAAGGTTACAAATTTAAGGGCTTCTTCTTCAGAAACTCCTCCATATTTAATTGCTTTAGCAGCTTCTTGGTTTAATCTTCTTCCCATTTCGGCATCATCAGAGTTGAAGGCAGTTAAAACGCCCTCATGATGCATAATTGCTCCGTTGTAAGGAATAGCATCATTTACTTCGTATTTGTAAGCCCACCAATCTGAGAAAGTAGATCCTGCTGCTCCATGGTTTTTCATTTTATCAGCTACCTTATAACCTTCTAAAATATGAGTAAAGGTGTTTACAGTAAAACCCATAGAATCTCCTACATGCATTAACATATTAATTTCGGATTGAACATATGAATGGCATGAAATAAAACGTTCTTTATTAAGAATTTCGTTTAGTGTTTCTAATTCCAAATCTATTCTTGGAGCTTCGGCTTTGTCTTTTTCTTTTGGATTAAGTTTGGCAAAAACATCCCATTTTTTTTGATATTCTTTAGCTCTGGTAAAAGCATCATAATATACTTGTTCAACTCCCATTCTGGTTTGAGGAAAACGAACAGTGTTAAATGGCCCCCAATTAGATTGTTTTACATTTTCACCTAAAGCAAATTTGATAAATCCATCTTTGGTGTCTATTTTCATTTCTTCCGGAGAATGTCCCCACTTTAATTTGATGAGTGCCGATTGTCCACCAATAGGGTTGCAAGAACCATGGAGTAACTGTGCAGCAACAACTCCTCCAGCTAATTGACGGTAAATGTTGATGTCGTCTGAATTTACTACATCTGCAATACTTACTTCAGCAGTTACCGCTTGTGTACATTCGTTTACTCCTCTACTAATGGCGATATGAGAATGTTCATCAATAATTCCTGCTGTTAAATGTTTATTAGTTCCGTCTATCACTTCAACACCTTCTTCGGCAACCAAATCTTTCCCGATAGCTGCAATTTTACCATCTTGAATTAACACATCGGTATTTTTAAGAATTCCGTCAGTTTCGTTGGTCCAAACGGTAGTATTTTTAATCAGCATTGTCTTTGCTACTGGCAAAGAATCTTGTCCGTAAGCAATTAATGGATATTTAATAGTAGGAACAACTAAGCTATCATTATTATCATTTGCTTTTTTGTCGTCTTTTTTATCATCTTTTTTCCTGATTGCCGACCATTTTACCCAATCTCCGTTAGGTAACTGTCCGTTTCCATCCCAAATTACATTGTTGTAGTTAATGGCTCCCGACAGTCTTAAATAAGCAGGTTCGGCAGCAGAATCAGCAATGTTAAAGCTCAGAGTAATTAAATTTCCTTTAATGATAATTGTTGTTTTTTGCTTTACGGTATCTTTTCCATTAACAATGTAAATAGTGCCTTGCGGTTTATCTTCTGTACCGTTTACTTTTAGTTCATAAAATTTACCGTTAACATTAACATCATATTTTCCTCTAATATCAAAAGCATTATAATCTTTGATAATATGTTGTTTGCCTTTTACCCAATTTTCGTGAATAATGGCTTTTTCCTCAAAAATATTTTCTGAAGTGATTATGAAATTCGCCAATTTGTTTTTTTCTAAACTTCCTACATTGTCATATTCGCCAATAAATTGAGCAGGATTAAAGGTGAGTGCTTTTAGTGCATTTTCTTCTGTTAGACCGTATTTTACTGCTTGTCTTAGGTTAGGTAAAAAATCTTTTTTATCTTTTAATCCATCAGCGGTAATTGTAAAATCGATGGCACTATCAGCTAATAGTTTTAAATTATAAGGAGCTAATTCCCAATGTTTCACTGAGGAGTACGCTACTTTTAATGCATCATAAGGGTCTTCAACATCATAAGGTTCAGGAAAATTGAT
Source organism: Vicingaceae bacterium (assembly GCA_036567945.1). Taxonomy (GTDB): domain Bacteria; phylum Bacteroidota; class Bacteroidia; order Flavobacteriales_E; family Vicingaceae; genus BRH-c54. Next base: position 20,382 of record DATCTM010000078.1, on the reverse strand, counting down.
AGGCACTATTACTTTTCCTTCAGTAGCTTTTATTTCTTTCAGACGTTGGTATTCATCGCCATTTCCAACAAAAATGTATTGTGTATTAAATTCATCGCCTATTTTATCAGCTCTAAGAATATCTAATTTATCTTTCACTTCAAAAATTTGAGGTAATTCCCAATTGTCTAAAATAGCCTTTAATGAAAGGTTGTTTTCTTTGAAATGATTGTTGTTATACATCCAATCTACATCGTAATAAGTTTGGCGAATTAAAGCAATAGCCCCCATTAATGAGCCCGGATAATCTTGTGTGGACGAACCCTTATCAAAAGAAAGATGTCCGGCAACTTTTTCGTTAATGAGCATTAGTTGAGCTTTTTCATCACCAAGGGTCACCAAAGCAGAAACCCCTCTAATAATACCATCTTGTTGATGCGTTAAAACACTTCCAAAACCAATTTTTCTGTATTCTTCAGCTTGTTTTTGTACAGGAGTAAATAATTTACTTGCTTCTACTTCTGGTTTTATAGCTTGATTCCAATTGAATGCCCCCTGGTTATTGGTTTCCATTTGAGGGCTATAGTTTGGTTTGCTGTCTTTTTTTATTTCTGGCATTCCATAATTGCTGGATAAATCGATAAATGAAGGGTAGATAAATTTTCCTTTTAAATCATAAATCACTGTATTTTTAGGAAGTTTAACTTTTTTGCCTTCACCAATTTCAACAACTTTTCCATCATAAATTAATAAAGTACCATTTTCTATTATGGTTTGATAATCTTGATAAATGGTAGCATTAGTAAATGCATAATAATTATTGATGTTGTGGTGTGTCCCATTTATAATAAAGGTTTCTTGAGCAAAAATTATGCTTTGAAAAGTTACTAACAAGAGGGTTAAAATTTTTTTCATAGTGAAGAGTAAGACAAGTTAAGATATAAAAAATTCAAAAATAATGGATTTTGGGATATAAAACTAAAAGAGGCTGAACCTAAATTGGAACAACCTCTTTTTATTTTGTTATAAGGTGTAAAATTAAACGACACCTTGGTCAATCATTGCGTCAGCAACTTTTACAAAACCGGCAATATTAGCACCTTTAAAGTAATCTACGTAATCGCCTTCTTTTCCGTATTTCATACATTCTTTGTGAATACACTCCATAATGCTTTTTAAACGTTGATCAACTTTTTTGGCAGACCAATAAGAGTGAGTAGCGTTTTGGTTCATTTCTAAGCCTGAAGTTGCTACACCACCTGCATTTGAAGCTTTTCCTGGCGAGAATAAAATTTTGCTTTTTTGGATGATTTTAAATGCTTCAGGAGTTGTTGGCATATTAGCTACTTCAACAATACAAATCACTCCATTTTTAATAAGTGCTTCTGCTCCATCTGCTTTTAATTCATTTTGTGTAGCACAAGGCATTGCAATATCTACTTTTTGTTCCCATGGATGTTTGTTTGGGAAAAATTTAACTCCATATTTTTTGGCATAAGGTTCAATAACATCGTTGTTACTTGCTCTTAATTCTAACATGTATTCAATTTTTTCACCGGAAACACCTGCTGGGTCATAAATATAACCATCAGGACCAGAAAGAGTGACTACTTTGGCACCTAACTCAGCAGCTTTTTTGGTAACTCCCCAAGCAACATTACCAAAACCTGAAACAGCAATGGTTTTACCTTTTATATCCATTCCTTTAGAAGCTAACATAGATTGTAAGAAATATACTGCTCCATAACCGGTAGCTTCAGGACGAAGTAATGAGCCTCCCCAATTAAAGCTTTTTCCTGTTATAACTCCTGTAAATTCATTTTTTAATCTTTTATACTGACCAAACATATAACCAATCTCTCTAGCTCCAACACCTATATCTCCGGCAGGGACATCTGTATTTGGACCAATATGACGGAATAATTCAGACATAAATGATTGGCAAAAACGCATTACTTCATTGTCAGATTTTCCTCTTGGATCGAAATCAGAACCACCTTTACCACCTCCCATAGGAAGTGTAGTTAACGCATTTTTAAATGTTTGTTCAAAACCTAAAAATTTAAGAATAGAAAGGTTTACTGATGGATGAAAACGTAAACCACCTTTATAAGGGCCTATAGCAGAGTTGAATTCTACTCTGTATCCGGTATTAATTTGTACATCTCCTTTATCATCAATCCATGGAACTCTGAAAATAATTGTTCTTTCAGGCTCCACCATTCTGTCTAAGATTTTTGCCTTAACATATTTTGGGTGATTAGCAACAAAAGGAATAATGGTTTCTGCAATTTCCTCTACTGCCTGAATGAATTCTGTTTCATGGGCATACTTACTTCTAATGCGATCCATGAAAGCCTTAACTTCAGCCTCGTGTTTTGACATGTTTGACATGATAAAAAAGTTTTTAATTTATAATTACTTAATAAAAAATTAAAAGCAAATGTACCTAATTTTAATAGGTAGGACATTTATTTGATATAAATTTTAACAGAAATAAGTTTGATTTTATAATATTTTAAAGATTGAAAATATAAGATGTTTTAAATCAGTAAAATATACGACTTGAGAAAGTGGTTAATATTTTCTAAACCAGCTATTAATTTTCATTTGAATAACTCCTAAAATGGCTTCCTTAAAAATACCTTTACTCATTTTAGAGGTGCCTTCTAATCTGTCTGTAAAAATAATAGGAACTTCTACTATTTTAAAGCCTAGCTTATAAGTGGTAAACTTCATTTCTATTTGGAAAGCGTAGCCTTTAAATTTAATTTTATCTAAGTTAATTCTTTCTAATACTCTTTTTTTGTAGCATTTAAATCCAGAGGTGGTATCTCTAATTTTCATACCCGTAATTAAACGTACATAAGCAGAAGCGTAATACGACATTAATACCCTTCCCATAGGCCAATTTACTACATTTACACCTGTTACATATCTTGAACCAATAGCTAAATCAGCACCATCTTTTGCACAAGTATTGTATAGTTTTATTAAGTCATTCGGATTATGAGAAAAATCGCAATCCATCTCAAAAATATATTCGTAATTATTTTTTAACGCCCATTTAAACCCATGAATATAGGCTGTTCCTAAACCTAATTTGCCTTTTCGTTCTTCTAAATATAATTTGTCAGGAAATTCTTTTTGTAGGTCCTTTACAATTTGTGCTGTTCCGTCAGGAGAATTATCATCTACAATTAAAAGATGAAAATCTTTTTTTAAAGAAAAGACCTTTCTAACCATTTTTTCAAGGTTTTCTCTTTCGTTGTAAGTAGGGATGATAATTATGCTGTCCGACATTTAGTTAAATTTCAGTATTCAAAAATAATATTAATTAATTTAACATGAATTTACTTTGTATTAATCGTTTAATATTTCTTGGATATTAGCTTTAATTTTCTCACAAAGTTCATCGGTAGGCAAGTCATTATCATCAATTCCGAAGGGATCTTCAATTTCTTCTGCTAAAATTTCCATACTTACCAGAACATAAAAAACCAAGGTGGTAATTAATACAGACCAATACCCGAAAGAAGCTACAAATGCTAATGGCATGGTGGTTACATAAATAAAAACGAATTTTTTTAAGAACAAACTGTAAGAGTAAGGAATAGGAGTGTTTTTTATTCTTTCGCAAGCTCCGTTTATATCGGCAAAGGTATTTAAATTGGTATCTAACGATAGGTATTCTATTTCAGACAACTCATTTCGTGATTTAACTTCGTGTAATTTATCATAAATAAGTTTGGCAATGTAATTTACTTTATGTTCTTTGTTTTCCAATACTTGTTTTTCGCTTTCTGTAAGAGAAAGTTCATCCATTTTAACGCCTTCACGTAAATGCTCTTTCATGGAGTAAGCGTAATTGGGAATCATGCGGGTAAAAAAATCTTTATCATGTTGGTTAAATACAGAAGAGCTTGATATTTTTATTGCTAAATTTCTGGTGTTATTTACCAACTCGCCCCATTTTTTTCTACCTTCCCACCAACGGTCGTAACCGGTATTAGTTCTAAATACCAATAATAAGGACAATACAAACCCTACTAATGAATAAACTGCCATTAATTCTCGATGCCACGATGCTTTAGCTATAAATTCAATTTCTAAATAGGAAATAGCGGTGGTAAGTAAAGCCATTAAAATTAGCTCTTTCCATAAAATACGAATGGTATCACTTTTTTGAAAAGATAAGATGTGTACGAACCAATTTTTAGGGTTATACTTAATCATTTTTTAGTTGTATTGATTGATGTAAGTCAAACACAAATCTATGGTAGCTTCAATGCCTTTTTTGTGTGTTCTTTCTGTTCCATGAGATGCAGCCACTCCCATTCCGATAAGAGCTACTCTAAAATCATTTCCGGCACGTAAGGCAGCAGAACCATCAGAACCATAATGCGGATAAACATCAATTTTATAAGGGATATTGTTTTTCTTGGCTAAATCCACTAATTTTTTTCTAAAAGAATAATCATACGGACCGGAAGAATCTTTAGCACAAATAGAGCAGCTTACTTCATTGCCTTGGCAATCATCGCCCAACACACCCATATCCAACACTAATAACTCTTTTATACTTTCAGAGTATCCTACTGTTCCTCCGTGGCCAACTTCTTCGTAGTTAGAGAAAAATAATTCTACCGGCACTTCTTTTCCTTGCGCTTTGAGTCTTCTAGCAATTTCAAATAATACAAAACAACCAGCTTTGTTATCTAAAAAACGGGATTTTATAAAGCCATTTTTTAGTTCTTGATATTTTACATCTACACAAATAATATCTCCAACTTCAATACCGAGTTTTTCTACATCTTCTTTAGTATAAACTTCTTCATCAATTCTAATGTGCATGCTTTTAATAGAACGTTCGGTTTTTTCTTTTTCCTTATTGGCATGTGCCGAAGGGTTGTTTAATAAAATGGTTCCGGTATAAGTTTTTCCTTCGTGGGTAATGACTTTTACGTATTCGCCTTCAGCTCCTGTTAATGAAAGTCCGCCTAACAAAGAAAACGAAAGCGTTCCGTTAGATTTAATTCCGGAAACAATAGCTCCTAAGGTATCAACATGGGCAGCCAGTGCTAATGTTGGGTTGTGGCCTAAAGCACATCTAACCGCACCTTTGTTGGTGAATTCAGGTTGATAGCCGTAGCTTTTTAATAAGTCAAAAATATACTTGCTTGCGTTATCGGTATATCCGGAAGGAGAATCGATAGCAATAAGTTCTTGTAAAGTTTTGTAGTTGTTCATTTAGAAAATTTTTCACGAAAATACTAAATGAATTAGAACTTGAAAGGGGTTTAACCTATAAAGTATGCTAAAAAATATAGCTAATATAAATTAATTGAACCTTGCACTACTTTTAGTTCCTTTACCATAAGTAAATGGGTTAGGGCTAACAAACTTGATAAATACCTCTGGCCCTCCGTTTCCATTAGTAGCTACACTTAGGCCTGATAAGTTCATATCGTAAGCGACACCAAGAGCAAGTCCTCCAATTTCAAACTCAACCGAAGGAGCAAATGCGTCACCCACACGGTAGTAGCCACCAAAAGATATCGCCATTTCTGTGAAAAATCCGGTATATTTAGATTCTTCTTTAATCATATAGCGTAATAATGTTCCTAAAGCAAATTGTCTAGATGGACCTTGTATATAGGTTAAAAATTTAGGTTTTACTGCAAACTTTGAATTACTAATACCAATATAAGCATCCGCATGAAAAGCCCAGCGAGAGTACAACTTATCTTTTTCAATAGCTGAAATACTTCCTTCAGGGCGAGTTACATGGTAAAATGCCAATCCAGCTTTCATACTAAATTCGTCTTGTGAACTTAATGTTTTAGAGCCTGTTCCATAAGCCCACAAAACTCCTGCAGAAAAATCAAAATAGCTTTTGTTTTCATAATTAAAAGGTTCATTGGAGCTTAATGTCGGGTCGAAATTTTGTCCATTAAATTGAGCGTCCCATTCGGCATTGGAGGTGTTCAGTGCATTTTGCCCCCAAGAGCCCATTAAACCGACAGAAGCAGAGTTTTTGTCGTCTAAAAAAACAATGTTTGATAAACCTAAAGACACTTTAGTAGCACCAAAATCATTTTGACCGGCATTGTCTTTATAAACATTAATTCCAACTCCCATAAATCCGTTTTGCCATTTGTTTTTTAGAATTCCGGCATCGCCCATAAAAGAGTAAGTGTTGTAAGGTTTTCCTACGCTCGACCATTGGTTACGGTAGTTTATAACAGCTCTGTGGTCGCCTCTAAAAACACCTGTAGATGCAGGGTTTGTTGTTATAGGAACGGCATCCCACATAGTAAAATGAATGTCTTGAGCTTGTATTGCAAATGAAAATATACAAGAGCTTATTAATATTAACTTTTTCATATGTGTATTTTTATTATTAAGATTATTTTATCAGAGTAATGTCTCCCTTTTTAGTGGTGGAAGAGCCGTTTTTAAAAGTAGCTTCTAAGTAATATACAAATACAGCACTATTTAACTTTTTTCCTCTAAATGTACCATCCCATCCAGTGTTTAAATCAGAAGTTTCAAACACTTTTTCTCCCCAACGATTGTAGATTTTAAAGTTAAACGATTCAACACCAACTCCTCTAACATAAACAACATCGTTGTTTCCATCTCCGTTTGGGGAGAAGATATTAGGCACCCATATCACGTATTCAAAATCTACTATTACGGTAACATCATCAGAAGCTGTACATCCATTAGAATCAACTAATAGAACAGTATAAGTAATAGTTTCATCTGGTGTTGAAAGTGTAGATGGACAAGTAGGACAATCTAACCAAGTAGGAGGAGTCCATGTGTAACTTCCGTTAGATCCGATAGCATTTAACAAAGTACTTTGTCCTAAATCTATAACCACATCTGTACCTGCATCAACTGTAGGGTTGTCGTGAACAGTTATTGATGTTGTTGCTGTATCACTTCCGTTTGAGTTAGTTGATATTAAAGTGATAGTGTAAGTTCCAACAGTAGCAAAACAAACGGTATGTGGACCTACGGTGGTTGCTGTAGTTGGATTTCCACCATTAAAAGTCCATTGCCAAGACGTAGCATTAGAACTTGCATCTGTAATGGTAATACACTCGTTTTTACAAATGGAAGTATCGCTTACTATAAAGTTGGCAACAGGGTTAGTACAATTATTAATGATTATGCTTACTGTATTGGTATCCGGACAAGCTCCATTTGTAATATATGTAATATTAAACGTGCCTACACCACTTGAAGCAATGTTAATTTCACCTGTTGAGGCGTTAATTGCACCTCCATTGTCAATAGTAAAAGTTCCGCCTGCTGTTCCTGTTATTGTTGGAGTAGGATTGGCATCTGTAGAGCAATAAACAGTTGAATTGTAATTGAAGGAAGCGTCATCCTGTGCATTTATCGTGATTGAAGTGGTATCAGCATCGCCACAAGAACCGGAAATAGTATAAATAATTTGATGTGTTCCCACACCTGCAGTTGATGGATCAAAAACACCTGTTGAGGTATTCGTAATTCCGTTTCCTGACCAAACTCCACCCGCCTGAGCTGATGTAAGAGTTGTAGCTGCATCGTTTTCACAAAATGGACCAGCTGGCGTAATGGTTGCATCTCCACTTGATACAATTGTAATAGTAACGGTATTGGTATCAGGACAAGTTCCATTGGTGGTATATGTGATGTTAAAAGTACCCACACCACTTAAAGCAATATTAATTTCACCTGTTGAGGAGTTAATTGTACCACTATTATTAATGGTAAATGTTCCTCCTACTGTACCTGTAATTGTTGGAGTAGGATTGGCATCGGTTATACAATAATTATTTTGAGGATAGTTAAACAAAGCTGCATCTGAGGGGTTAACGGTTAAATCAGTAACTAACAAGCTATCACATCCATAAGTATTTTGAAGTGTGTCGTAATACATTCCTGTGGTATTTTGCCAAGCTCCACCAGCAAATACACTATCGTTAGCACAAATAGAAATGGCAGAATAATTAGAATCGGTTGGGTTTACATAAATAGTGATAGATGAAGTATCGGTATTGTTTAAAGAGTCTGTTACAGTAGCAATATAAGTAGTAGTGGTAGTTGGACAAACATTGTGTGGACCCGCTCCATTTGGTACACCGTTATTCCATGTGATGTTGTAAGGAGTAGTTCCTCCGGTTACTATAGCTTCTATATTTGTACATTCATTGTTACAAATGGTATCATTTGTAGTTGTTGCTGTTATGTCAAGTGGTTGCGTAGTGCAAGTTGTTCTAAGTGAAACGTTATCAATTATGAAGTAACTAAAACATAGACCAAAAAAACAACTACCGGTAAGTTGTGTATTAGCATCATTTTTAAAATTACCAATTACCATCCATTGTTCGGTTCCTGTGGCAATAAAATTTGCTGTAAATATAGTACAGTTGGTATCAATCATATTTCCGGTAGGATTCTCAATTTGAGGAGTAGCATTAATAGTTGAACCGGGGCCAATAAAATGTGCTCCACCATTTTGGGCGTCAATATCTACCATTTGGTTGGTAAACCACACTCCTAAACCATCGCTAGGGAGATAGGAACTATTGTTGCCTAATTTTATATCAAAAGACATACAATATTCTTGTCCGGCAACTAAGGGAGTGGTTAGTTGTGTTTGCACATATTCTCTAGCATTTGCTCCTTGAATGGCATAAGTAAAAAAGCCAACAGAACCACTACTGGCATCACAAGTATTTGTTTGAGAAGGTCCGTTACAATTGGTGTTATAGTAATCAGGAGTACTTCCTGTTCCGTTAATAGGAGCTGTACCAAACCACCCTGTAACTTGGGAGTAGTCGGTGTGCATTTCGGAAGTAGTATCCGAGCAACTAATTGTAGTGTTTTCTAAAGAACCATTAGGTACAAAGTTGGGACTACAAGTAGTGTCGCACGCCTGAGAGAATCCTTGCAGACTAAGCATAAAAAACGCTACAATGGTTAATACTAAATTGAGTTTACTTCTTATTCCTTTCATATTTTTTGAGTTATTGTTATTAGTAATTTTCTCATTCAGAGTATAGTTATGGGTTTACCCAATTGTGCATTTAGAAGAATTTTTATGCAAATACACTATAGGTAAGTACTTATTATCTTTTATTGAATAATTAATTTATTGGTTATTTTTTCTCCCTTATTTTCAATAACAGAAATATAAACTCCAGCAGAGATGTTCACCGAAATATTTTCAGTTTCTTGTGTGAGTTTTTGGCTTAAAACTATATTTCCAAATACATCAAAAATGGTAAAAGTGCTTGTGCCTTTACCTTCTGTTTTAACTGTTAGTTGACCATTTGATGGATTAGGAAAAATAACTGTTTTACTAGCTTCTTGTTCATTGATTACTGTAGTAACACTTCCAATTAAAGCTACGGCATCAAATTCAGGATAAAGACTTGTATAGTTACCACTTATTGCAAGTCTAACAGCATCTACTTTATAAAGTGTTGTTGGTATGCCTAATCTAAAAACATCACAACTACTATTAAATATAGCTGTATCCGAAAATACAATATTCCATGTTCCTGTTTGAGCATCTCTAAAATAAATAGTATCTATTAAGCCTGAATGATTTGTTTGGTAAACATTAATAGAATCTACATAATATTGTGTGTTGTAACCAATTTCTATCCATTCTCTAGGATGAGGATTTGTAGTATTATTAACAGCTGAAAACGACCAAGATCCAGGTAAGTCACCGCAGTTAGGATATACATCTGGAGCACCTAAAATTTTACAGGAAGACCAATTGTTAGGACAAACAGAGTATTCCGATGAAACACCTAAAACAGTATCGGCATAAATAGTGTTTTGCGAATAAGCAAAGTTGACTCCTAAAGAAGCAACATAGAATAATATTTTTGTAATTTTTTTCATAAAACTTTTATTAATTGGCTAATATTAATTTTCATTATTTGTAGTGTATTATTTTTTTATAATTTTATGTACAGATGATTGGTTTATTCCATAAATCCTTATTATATAACTTCCGTTAGAAAAGGTAGAAATGTCAATTTCTATATTGTTTCCAACGGGTTCGACTTGTTTTACTATTCTTCCTAATACATCAATAATTTCTACTTTATTTATCTCATTTCCGGTAATTGTTATATTGTTGCTTGCAGGATTAGGGAAGATGACAAGAGAATTATCTAATTCATTACATTTAATTGGTATAACATTGAAATGTTCATAATTTCCGTCAAAATCTGTTTGTTTTAGTCGGTAATAGATCGTTTGGTTATTATTTTCGTAACTTTCATCAATATAACTGTAATTAATAAGTTGGTTACTGTTTCCTGCTCCTTGAATGTGTGCTACTATTTCCCAATTTAGGGCATCAATACTTTTTTCAATAGTAAAGTAATCGTTGTTAATTTCTGAGGATGTAGTCCATGAAATTTTTTTACCTCCTTTTTGACACTCAGCTTCAAAGCTTGTAAGTGTAACTGGTAATACTGAGCAACTAGTTAAACAGGGTAAAAGATCTGCTATATAATCAATCACCAAATTATCATTTGTTGTGCCTAAAATTCCTATATTTGTGCAGGTTCCAGAGGTAGGAAAAACATTAAAATCACCTATAGAAATTAAAGCTCCTTGACCTGAAATCATATCACAAGATCTAAATTTAGCTCCTACTACTGTGGAGGAAGAAATTGCTCCTCCACAAGTAGAGGTGGAAGTAAACATTATGTTTGCTGCAGGAGTTCCTTGGAAAGGTCTAACCGCAACTCCGTAAGTTGCAAAAGTTGATGAATTACATGTTGTTGAAGTCGGAGTGGTTTGATAATAACCATTTAATGTCATAAAATGACTAATAGATCCCCCGGCAATAACTGTAGCATTGATAAGTTGATCAATAAAAGCTGCTTCATTATTACAACAACTTACCTCTGACTGAATGTAAACAGCTCCCCCGGCATTCATATAATTTATAATTGGGTTTTGATTGGCAGCAGTTGGATACCCCATGTTTCCAAATATCCACACTTGATTATAAGTAGCAGGATTTATTGAAGCAGGTATAGCATTTATTCTAACAACACTTGATTGTGTGGCGACTAATCTATTATAAATTCTACTTGAATTATTACTTTGGTCGCTACTAAAATTATTATTATAATCTATAACAAGAATATTGTTTTGACACAATGTTGATAAAATCAACACAACATATAAAAAAATGAATAGTCCTAATTTTTTCATTTGGCAAAGTTGACAAACAATTTACCAAGACTAAATTTTTAGCGGGTTACAAAAGGGTTACATGGTAAATAAAAAACTGTCCTAAAGCGATTTAAGGAAACCATGTAAGTTCTCTTCTTTTGAAAGTTGAAGTTTTTTACGTAGGCGATTTTTACTCATTTTCACACTACTTGGTTCAATGTTTAAAATGGTGGCCATTTCTTTATTGTTTAAATCGAGTAGAATTAAAGAGCAAAGTCTAATGTCATTAGATGTTAGTTGGGGGTATTTTTCTTGTAATCGCTGAACAAACTCTTGATGTTCTTGATCAATTTTTAATTCTAAGTTTTTTCTATCGTTATCAATATGCAAGTATTGATTGATAATACCTGTTAATTTTTTTACAGCTGTACCATTATCCGGTAAATTTGTATTAGCTAATTCTTTTTTGAGATTTTCTAACAATTGGTTTTTTTCCTTTAGGTAATTGGCAAAGGATTCTACTTCTTTTTGTTTGTAGTTTAACGAAAGCTCGAGTTTTTCTTGTTTTTGCTGGAGTAATAATTGAGTAAGTTTATTTTTTTGCAGATTTGATTTAAGGTAAAAAATAATTAATACAGTGAGAAAAAGCAAAGCTGAAATACTTACAATAACAATATAAAAACGTGTTTCTTTTATAACAAGTTCTTGTTCTTTAAGTAGTTTTTCTTGTTCAAGCAGTTGAATTTTTTGTTGCTCTTTTTCTGCAGCGTATTGCATTTCTAAGTTAGCAATGTACTCTGTTTTTTCATTGCCTTTTAAACTGTCTTTTTTAAACAAATAGTGTTCTAGGTGAAGATTAGCATTTTTATAATCATTTAAGCCTTTGTATGCTTCATAAAGTTGTTGGTGAGCTGTAACAACAAAAAATAAAGAGTTAATTTCTTCCAGTATTTTTAATGCTTCTTTCGATAACATTATGGCCTCTGTATATTTTTTTTGCTGAATCTTTATTTTAGCAATATTAAGTTTTGAAGCCCCCATACCATTATAATTTTCTATCTCTGAAAAAAGTACATAGGATTTTTCATAATCGGCTAACGCTTTTTCATATTCTTTTTGCTCGTAATATACTTCGCCCATATTGTTGAGTATCGAAGCAAAGTATAATGCATTTTCGGTCTTATTGATTAAATTAAGAGCTTTGTTGTAATAGAGTAATGCACTATCTAGCTGCATTAATCCCGTATATGCCAGACCAATGTTGGTATATAACCCTGCCATGGTTCGACTGCTAAAAAATTGTTCTTTTTCAAGAATTTCTTTAGCTTTATTAAGATAATTAATGGCATTTTTATAGTTGTCGATTCGGGTATAAACATTAGCTAAATTGCCCGAAATTTGTGCCATCATTCGTTCATCTTCAATTTTTTCAAAATACTTTAATGCCTCCAAATAATGTTTGGCAGAAAGTTCATAATTGCCAATATGATAGTACATTAAAGCTAATTTTTCATTAGCAGAGGCATGATTTGCTTCGTTTTCATTTTTTTTGAAGATTTGCGTTTTTTGAAGTTGATAGTGAATAGCATTGAGATAATCTTCTTGTTCGTAAAACCAATCACTAAGTTTTCCTAATAAAACAACTTTGTTACTATCGTTAAGTTGAGGAGATAACAATGCTTTTAAACTATCCGCTTTTGTAGCATGTTGAGAAGATACATTTGACGAAAACGCCAAACAAAGCATCAACAAAAAAAGAAATTGCTTTTTATGAGAGGAAACAGTTTTCAAGACAAATTTTTTCTGCCAAGTTAACCAACTAATCTGTTTTTTACCAAATATTCGGCAATTTGTACAGCATTGGTGGCGGCTCCTTTTCTTAAATTATCGGCTACAATCCATAAATTTATGGTATTGGGTTGCGATTCATCTTTACGTATTCTTCCAACAAAAACCTCATCTTTATCAGCCGCATAAATAGGCATAGGATAAGTATTGGTATCTGTATTATCTTGTAACACTACCCCAGGTGTTTCATGTAAAATTTTTCTGACATCCTTAACATCAACATCGGTTTTAAACTCAATGTTTACACTTTCGGAATGTCCACCAACAACAGGCACACGAACAGCTGTTGCTGTTAGGTTAAAACTATCATCCTGCATAATTTTTTTAGGTTCTGTCATCAGTTTTATTTCTTCTTTGGTATAACCATTTTCAGTAAACACATCGCAATGAGGCAAACAATTTTTATCTATCGGATAAGGATAAGCCATTTCTCCTTTAATGCCTTGTTGTTCATTGTTAAGTTGCTCTACTGCTTTAACTCCTGTACCGGTAATAGATTGATAAGTAGAAACAATTACTCTTTTGATGCCATATTTTTGATGTAGAGGGTTCAACACCATTACTAACTGAATAGTAGAACAGTTGGGGTTGGCAATAATTTTATCGTTTTTGGTTAATACATTGGCATTAATTTCCGGGACAACCAATTTATTATCAGGGTTCATCCTCCATGCAGATGAATTATCAATTACAGTTGTGCCTACTTCAGCAAATTTTGGAGCCCACTCTAAAGAAGTGGCTCCTCCGGCAGAAAATATAGCGATATCAGGTTTTGCAGCAACAGCAGTTTCTAAACTAATAATAGTATATTCCTTATCTTTATAAGTAATACTTTTTCCAACAGATTTTTCTGAAGCAACGGGAAGAAGCTCTGTTATAGGAAAATTTCTTTCGGTCAATACTTTTAACATTACTTTGCCTACCATTCCGGTGGCACCAACTACTGCTACTTTCATTATAAATAGGGTATAAGGTTTAAATTTTTCAGACAAAAGTATCAATTAAATTTTCGAGGTACTATTTTGAGAGCTCAATTATTATTAATTTTAAAAAAATTAACCATCTTTTATTTTGTTAGTAGTTAATTAACAAAAAATAAAGGAGATTTGGTTACTTTTGATGTCATGACACGATTTATTTTTCTCATATTGTTTGCTTTAGCATCAACCGTTAGCTATGCTCAATTTACTGATGATTTTTCTGATGGTGATTTTTCTACAAACCCAACTTGGTCGGGAGATACCAATAATTTTGATGTAAATGGAGCTTTTCAGTTTCAGTTGAATGCGCCTGCTGTAAACGATATAATGTATGCTTCTACACCATCTCAATCTATCAATAATGCTGTTTGGGAGTTTTATGTGGAATTAGGGTTTAATCCTTCTTCAACCAATTTTGCTAAAGTGTATGTGGTAGCTGACCAAGCTGATTTAAAAAATCCACTTAACGGTTATTTTGTAAAAATAGGCAATACTGCCGATGAAGTAAGTTTATATCGTCAGGATGGAACAACCGAGACTATGATTATAGACGGGACAAACGGAAGATTAAATACTTCATCTGTAACGTTAAGTGTTAGAGTTACTCGCGACCAATTGGGCAACTGGCAATTGTTTTCGGATACGTTGGGAGGAACCAATTATTTTTTAGAAGGCAGTATTACTGACAACAACCACATTTCATCTGCTTATTTTGGCGTGTTGTGTAATTATACTTCCACTCGTTCTACCTTGTTTTTTTATGATGATTTTAATGTAACGGGAGGTGCTTTTATTGATAATGTTCCTCCAGCAATTGATTCAGTGGTGGTAGTCAATTCTACTAATTTAGATGTGTATTTTAATGAGCCGGTTGATTTAACTACTTCACAAACCTTAACTAACTATAGTGTTGATAATGGTATAGGAAATCCAAACAACGCTACACGTAATGCAACGGATAGCTCCTTAGTGCACTTGACTTTTGCTACCGCTTTTACTAACGGACAAAATTATATTTTGAGTGTTACCAATGTTGAAGATACTGCTTCCAACCCTATTAATATTTTAACGGAACCTTTTACCTATTTTGTGTTGGTAACACCTAATTCGGGAGATATTATTTTTAATGAAATTTTTGCTGATCCAACTCCACAAGTTGGGTTACCTGAAGAGGAATTTGTGGAACTTTATAATGCTTCAACTAATACGTTTGATTTAGGTTCGTGGCAATTTATCAATTCTACCACATTAAAACAATTACCTAACTTTTTATTAACTCCTAATAGTTACGTTATTTTATGTGATGTAAATGATACCGCTTTATATTCTCCTTATGGAGATGTAATTGGAATTTCTGCATTTACAGCACTTTCAAATGGAGGAGATAGTCTTACATTAATGTATAATACTACTGATATTATTGATCTAGTAGCTTATACTGACGCATGGTATAGAGATAATGTAAAAAAAGATGGAGGTTATACATTAGAAAGAATTAATCCTGTACATCCATGTAGTAATGCTAATAATTGGATTGCTTCTAATCATCTTGATGGAGGAACTCCTGCAGCACAAAACTCGGTGTATAACCCAACTCCCGATATGCAAGCTCCTAATATTATTGGTGTTGATGTGTTATCTGCTACCACGCTTCAATTAAGTTTTAACGAAGTGATGGATTCTATGAGTTTAGCTACAGCTACTTATGCTATTAATAACGGAGTCACCTTTACTAATACAGTTGTAAATAGTAGCTTAGAAAGTGTAGTGCTGACTTTCACTCCTACGTTAGACTCTTCTTTAGTTTATCAGGTTACAGTTTCCGGAGCAACTGACTGTTCTGGAAATGCATTAAACCCAACTACTTTTAGTTTTGGTATTGGAAAAGCCCCTCAAAAATTTGAAATTATTATTACCGAACTTTTTTCTGATCCATCACCAACAGTAGGGTTGCCCGAACAAGAGTTTATAGAATTGTACAATCCAACCAATAAGGTAATAGATTTAACTAATTGTTGGATATCTGATTTAACTTCTATGAAACAACTCAATCCCGGAAAAATATTTCCCGGAGAGTATGTAATCGTTTGTAAGACAACCAACGAAAATCAGTTTGCTCCTTTCGGAAAAGTGATTACCATAAGCGAATTACCTTCATTAAATAATACGGATGATATCATGACCTTATATGCTCCTGATACTACTATTATTCATTCAGTACATTATTTTGACTCGTGGTATAAAGATGATAACAAAAAAGATGGTGGTTGGACCTTGGAAATGATAGATCCTGCCAACCCATGTGGCGAATATGATAATTGGTCAGCTTCAAATCAATGGTTTGGAGGAACTCCAGGGGCTCAAAACTCCGTTTTCGCTGCTAATCCTGATAATACCTTACCTCGTTTGTTGGAAGCTAATGCTACTTCAGATTCTACGGTAATTTTAACTTTTAGTGAAATTATAGACAGAGACGGGTTGTTAGCTGCTTCATACAGCATTAATAATGGCATTAACATCAGTAACATTGTAATTATTGACAATAAAAATGTACAGTTAGATTTGGCTAACAAACTTACTTTCCAAATAAAATATACAGTAACTGTTGCGGGAGCTTACGATTGCGTAGGAAATGTAATAGGCAGCAACAATTTTGCAATTTTTGCCTTGCCCGAACAAGGGTTTAATGGCGATTTAGTAATCAATGAAGTGTTGTTTAACCCTTTTACCGGAGGCTCCGACTTTGTAGAGTTGTATAACAATTCTAACAAATTTATTGATTTACAAAATTGGTCATTAGCAAATACTGATAATAATGTTGTAGCTAACCTTAAACCTATTACCACTTCTCCAAAATTAATTTTACCGGGAGAATTTGTATTGCTTACTAAAGATGCGAACAACATTGCTACAGAGTATATCAATTCTAAAACCGAAACATTTATAGAAATGGCAAGTTTGCCAACGTACAGCAATAGCGAAGGAACGGTTGTGTTGGTAAATAACTTAAACCTTACGGTTGATAGTTTTTATTATGAAGAAGACATGCATTTCTCCTTATTGAATAGTGTTAAAGGTGTTTCGTTGGAAAGAATAGACTACAACCGATTAACCAATGATAGAACCAATTGGCATTCGGCAGCAGAAGAAGAGGGTTTTGCTACTCCGGGCTACGAAAATTCTCAATTCCAACTTGCTAATACCGATGGCGGAACTATCACCATTGATCCTAAAACGTTCTCTCCCAATAACGATGGAATAGATGATGTGTTAAACATTTCTTACGAGTTTTCTACCCCTGGTTTTGTAGCTAATGTAGTAATTTATGATGCTAAAGGACGGCAAGTACGTAACCTGATTAAAAGCCAATTGTTAGGCACAAAAGGAACATTTAGCTGGGACGGTATAAACGATTACAATGAAAAAGCTCGTATAGGCATTTATGTTATTTTTATAGAGGTTTTTGATTTAGAAGGTAATGTAAAGTCATTTAAAGAAACTGCTGTTCTGGCAGGTAGATTTGATTAGGTAAGAAAAATGAAGAAAAAATATCAAGCACACCCGTGGCATGGGATTTTTATTGGAGAACAAGCTCCTGAAATGGTAATGTCGTTTATAGAAATGACACCAAGTGATTCCGTAAAATACGAAGTAGATAAAGCTTCTGGGTTTTTAAAGGTGGATAGACCACAAAAATTTTCTAACATTGTTCCGGCTTTGTACGGGTTTGTCCCACAAACGTATTGTGCCGAGCAGGTAGCTACTTTTTGCATGGAAAAAACAGGTAAAACCAACATTTTAGGAGATGGCGACCCGTTAGATATTTGTGTGCTAACAGAAAGAAATATAACACATGGAAATATTATTGTTCCTGCTATTCCTATTGGTGGTTTCAGAATGATAGACAATAATGAAGCGGATGATAAAATTATAGCCATACTTAAAGGTGATGAAGTGTATGCCAAGTGGAACGATATTTTAGCATGTCCGCCATCATTAATCAACCGACTAAAACACTATTTTTTAACCTATAAATCTATTCCCGGAGAGGAAAAAGCTAATGTGGAAATTAGCCATGTTTATGGAAAAGAGGAAGCGTTAGAAGTAATAAAAAGAAGCCAACAAGATTATCATAAACATTTTAGTAAAGAATAGGAGAATTAATTATTGGAGATTAGAAATTGGAAATTAGCTGTTTTTTCTCGGTAATCACTTAGCTCTCTATTAAAATTTCAACGCTTCAGCTTAGTGATTTTATTTTTCATAATACATAAACAAAAATACTAGTTTTTATAAATTCTAAGTTTTCCTAAACCCAATTTAACTAAAAAACAAATTGTAACTTTGGCAAACTTTTAGTTTAAAAATGGGCTTATTAAAAGCAATTGTTTAATCAATGAGAAAGGCACTTTTATTACATATTATTTTTTTATTTAGCCTACAGGCTGCTGTTGCTCAATTGGTGTTCGATAAATCCACGCATAATTTCGGAGAAATTAATAAAGAAGATAAAAAGTACGTTGATTTTACAGTTACCAATGCCGGAAAAGTTGCAGCCGAAATCACCAAAATTGAAGAGCCTTATGGTGTTGATGTAAAAGTAACTACTAAAACCATTCTGCCCGATAGCTCAGTAATTATCAGAATAAAATATACGCCCAAAAGAAAAGGAGCTTATAAGGCTGATATCCCTGTTTGGACAAGTGTTCAAAACCACCCAATTACGTTTACTATTGAAGGTGTAGCTAAAACAGCTGATATAAATGAATCCTTAGAATGTCCTGATTTTGAAACACAAAAAAAACCAGAAGACTTAAATACAGATATTACCATAAAAGTAATTGATAATGCTACTAAACAACCTATTCCTAATGCATTGGTAGAAATTATTTGGGATGGATTAATTTACAAAGAATTAAGAACAAACAGGGTGGGAGAAACCAATCAGACGCTAAAAAATGACATGTATTATATTGTAGCAAGTGCTAAAGGTTATGGTTCTAGCGAACAAGCTGTTGAGGTACACCAAGATAGTTTAAGAGAAATAATTTTTTATTTGGGAGAACCTTCTGAAGAACCTATAATTGTTGAACAAGTTGATACCATTGTTGAACCTGAAATTATTCTAGCACCTGAAGATACTATTTCAACAGCAGCAATGCCAGTTGGATTATATGCCGAAAACAATATTGTTTTTTTAATTGATGCTTCTGTTTCGATGAAGTTAGAAGGCAGAATGGATTTGCTTAAAGCCGCTATGATAGAATTGTTAAACGGATTACGTTCTATTGACAGGTTGGCAATTGTAACTTACGCCTCTTCTGTTGATGTTGTTTTAGCCTCTCAATTTGTAAAAGATAAAGCCCAAATTACCCAAATTATACAAGATTTATCTGCTGGAGGGAGAACAGAAGGAGCTCAAGGTCTTGAAAAAGCCTATGAAATAGCATATCAAAACAAACTTACCGAAGGAAATAACCTTATTATTATAGCAACAGACGGTGTATTTAACCTAAGTAAAGAAGATAAAGCGAATGTTGAACAAAACACAAGCAATGGAATTAATGTTTCGGTTGTTGGTGTAAAAAATGAAAAATGGACTGAAAAATCAATGTTAACTATTGCTGAACTTGGTAATGGAAGTTACCTCAACATTAAATCTTATAAACAAGCAAAAGAAACATTACTTAACGAAATCAAGCAAAAATCGTTAAAAAAGTAAGTTTATAATTGAAAAAACTGCATCCTTGCGTCTTTGCGAGAAAATTATGAAAAAGAAAATTGCCATTTTAGGTTCTACCGGTTCTATAGGAACACAAGCCCTCGAAGTTATAGAAGAACATGCTGATAAATTTCAGGTAGAAGTACTTACTGCTAATGGCAATGCTGATTTATTGATAGAACAAGCGATAAAATTTAAACCTAATGTGGTAGTTATTGCTGATGAAGCTAAGTATAAAAAAGTAGAAGAAGCTCTTTGGGAACATGACATTAAGACTTACGCAGGTAATGATGCCTTGGCTCAGGTTGTAGAAATGGACGATATTGATGTAGTGTTGACAGCCTTGGTAGGTTATGCAGGGTTACTGCCCACCATTAATGCTATAAAAGCAAAAAAAACCATTGCCTTGGCTAATAAAGAAACCTTGGTAGTTGCCGGAGAGTTAATCAATAAATTAGCCATTGAAAACAAAGTAGCTATTTTGCCGGTAGACTCAGAACATTCAGCTATTTTTCAGTGTTTGGTAGGAGAGTTTCAAAATAAAATTGAGAAAATTTATTTAACTGCTTCGGGTGGACCGTTTAGAGGAAAAAAACGTGAAGAGCTTCAACATATTACCAAAGAACAAGCTTTAAAACATCC
>DATCTM010000077.1:0-9127 GCA_036567945.1 Vicingaceae bacterium | reverse complement strand
TTAAACTGAGCAAGTAGCTCATTTACTTTTATTTTAATGGTTGGAATAGCAGTCAATACTTCATCATCCAAGTCTGTTTTATTTGAAATTGAAGGGATTTTCCCATCATAATATTTGTGTGTCAGCACCACCGTTCGATTAACAAAATTTCCTAAAATAGCTACTAATTCATTGTTTACTCTAGCTTGAAAATCTTTCCAAGTAAACTCACTATCTTTGGTTTCGGGAGCTATGGAAGTTAATACATAACGTAATTCATCTTGTCTTTCTGGGAAATCTGCTAAATATTCGTGTAACCATACTGCCCAATTTCTTGAAGTAGAAATTTTGTCGCCTTCCAAATTTAAAAATTCGTTAGCAGGCACATTGGTTGGTAAAATATAATCGCCATGAGCTTTTAAAATAATTGGAAAAATAATGGCATGGAAAACAATATTATCTTTGCCAATAAAATGAATTAATTCGGTATCTTCTTTTTTCCAATAATCTTCCCAATTTTTATCGTTTTGCTCTGCCCATGCCTTGGTTGCCGAAATGTAACCAATTGGAGCATCAAACCAAACGTACAATACTTTTCCGTTAGCACCTTCTATAGGTACTTTTACCCCCCAATCTAAATCTCTGGTAATAGAACGAGCTTGCAAGCCATTATCTATCCATGATTTACATTGTCCCAATACATTTTTCTTCCACGATTTTGGGTCGTGGTGGAATTTTCCATCCAACTTTCCCTCTTCTAACCATGTTCTCAACCAATCTTCATGTTCATTCATTGGTAAATACCAATGGCTGGTTTCTTTTAAAACAGGTATGTTGCCGCTTATAGCAGATTTGGGGTTAATTAAATCCGTTGGGCTTAAAGTAGAGCCACATTTTTCACATTGGTCGCCATAAGCATTGTCGTAGTTGCATTTCGGACAAGTACCAATAATATACCTATCAGCTAAAAACTGTTGTTCTTTTTCATCGTAAAACTGTTCAGATGTTTCTTGAGTAAAAGCATTTTTTTCGTATAAATCTTTAAAAATTCTGGCAGCAGTTTCGTGGTGGATGGGTGATGAAGTTCTGTGGTAAATACTAAAATCTATTCCAAAATCTTCAAAGGCTTTTTTAATGATTTGATGATTTTCATCTACAATTTGTTGAGGCGTTTTTCCTTCTTTTTTGGCTCTAAGTGTAATGGCAGCACCATGTTCATCAGAACCACAAATAAAAGCTACATCATGTCCTTGGCTTTTTAAATAACGCACATAAATATCTGCAGGCAAATACGCTCCGGCAATATGACCTAAGTGTAAAGGGCCATTGGCATAAGGCAATGCAGCAGTAATGGTATATCTTTTTGTTTTACTCATAAATTTCTTGATGTCATTAAGATAATGTTCCTAACCACAATTATAATTATTTTTGCAAAAGTACATTTACTAATGATACTATTGACAATTCACTATGGAAAAACCTCAAGCATTAAAAACAGGCGATAAAGTAAGTATTATTTCAACTGCTCGAAAAATAAGTTTGGAAGAAGTACAACCGGCAATTAATTTGTTAACGAATTGGGGGTTAGAAGTAGTTTTAGGTGAAAATTTATTTGCCGAAGAGCATCAATTTGCAGGTACAAAAGTACAACGACTTGCTGATTTACAACAAGCCTTAAATAATGATGAAATAAAAGCGGTTTTTTGTGCCAGAGGTGGTTATGGGACAGTGCAGTTAATTGACGAAATAGATTTTTCACAATTTAAAAAACAACCCAAATGGATAGTTGGTTATAGTGATGTAACGGTGTTGCATAATCATATTAATCAAAATTTTGGGATAGCTACCTTGCACGCAACTATGCCCATAAATTTTAGTACAAATACACAGGAAGCACTTCAATCGCTAAAAGACGCATTGTTTGGAGATGTATTGAGCCATCAATGTGCTTCACATCCCTATAACCGATTAGGTGAAGCAAAAGGTGAGCTGGTGGGAGGGAATCTATCTATTTTGTATAGCCTTACAGGAACGGCTTCGCAAATTAATACACAAGGGAAAATTTTATTTTTGGAAGATTTGGATGAATATCTTTACCACATTGACAGAATGATGCAAAACCTTAAGCGAGCAGGAATGTTACACGGTTTAAAAGGCTTATTAGTTGGTGGCATGACAGATATGAATGATAATGCCATTCCTTATGGACATACAGCTATTGATATCATCAAAAACATAGTAGCGGAACATGATTTTCCTGTAGCTTTTGGTTTTCCAGCCGGGCATTTAGCGGACAACCGTACATTAATTATGGGTGATGAAGTAGTTTTGAAAGTTGAGGAAGGAGGAACAACACTTACTTTTTGAAACAAAAAAATGGCACAGCACAACGATTTAGGGAAACGAGGAGAAGAAAAGGCGTTGACTTTTTTAGAAAGTCAGGGATATAAAATTGTTGCTGCTAATTGGCGCGAACATAAATTTGAGATAGATGTTATTGCTATTGATAATAATGAGATTGTTTTTGTGGAAGTAAAAACCCGAGCTACTGATTTTTTTGGTTCTCCTGAAGAAGCGGTAACTATACCCAAACAGCAACACCTTATTGAAGGAGCAAATTATTATTTAGAGCAAAATGAAATTGACCTCAACGCTCGTTTTGATGTTATTGCTATTGTGATGAGCGAAAAAAATATCGTTATAAACCACATAAAAGATGCTTTCAGTGCTTTTTAGCAAGAAAAAAAAGCCACTAACACACAAATTTATTAGTGTTAGTGGCTATCTGTATAGATTAAATGAATTTTTATTAATGTTTTGATGCTAAAAATCTTTCTGCATCTAAAGCTGCCATACAGCCTGTTCCAGCGGCAGTAACAGCTTGTCTATAAGTTTTATCGGCAGCGTCTCCTGAAACAAAAACACCTTCAACATTGGTTCTAGATGAACCCGGAACATTTTTAATGTAGCCTACTTCATCCATTTCTAAATAAGGTTTGAATACATCTGTATTTGGCTTATGTCCGATAGCTAAGAAAAAACCTGTACAAGGAATCACTTTTTCCTCATTAGTTTTGGTATTTTTTACTTTAACACCTGTAACCAAATCATTTTCCCCTAAAACTTCAACAGTTTCTGTATTGTAAAGAATTTCAATGTTTGCTGTTCTCTTTACGCGTTCTTCCATAATTTTTGAAGCACGGAATTTTTCGCTTCTTACCAACATGGTAACTTTTTTACAAATGTTGGATAAATAATGAGCTTCTTCACAAGCAGAATCTCCTGCTCCAACTATTACTGTTTCTTGGTTTCTATAGAAAAACCCATCACAAACAGCACATGCAGAAACGCCACCGCCTGCTGCTAAATATTTTTGCTCTGAAGGTATTCCTAAATATTTTGCAGATGCTCCCGTAGCAATAATTACGGTATCGCAATGCAATTCTTTGGTGTCATCTACCCAAACTTTATGCGGATATCCTGAAAAATCTACTCTAGTAACCCAACCTGTGCGTACATCTGTTTCAAATCTTTCGGCTTGTTTTTGCAATTGAATCATCATTTCAGGTCCGGTAACTCCATCTGGGTAACCTGGGAAATTTTCTACTTCGTTGGTTGTAGTAAGCTGACCACCCGGTTGCATTCCCATATACATTACAGGTTTTAAGTTTGCTCTTGCAGCATAAATTGCAGCAGTATATCCCGCAGGACCTGAGCCTATAATAAGGCATTTGATTTTTTCTATTGCTTCTGACATATCTTGATATTGTATATTTTTGTTTCCGCCCAAAATTATCATTCTTAAGATTAAAAAAGAATAAAAAAAAACTTTTTTGGATAAACTATTAATATCAAATAGATAGAACTTGTAAAACAATAGCTTAACTATTTTTTTATTGAGGCAACCAATTTATTTTTCAATACGTCTATGTGTTATGGATATCTGCTTTTGAAAGTTATTCATGTTACCTTTTTCTTATCAAATTCCCCTTTATTTCGAAAGAAGTAAAGGGGTTTTTAATTTTAATGATGTTCAACATCCATTTTAACTGCATTTATCTTGTTACTTTTTCATTAATTTTACACAATAAAGTTTTTCCAAATCTGTTAAAGCATCTATGTTTTTTAATACCGTTAAAAAGTTACTTATTCTAGCAGTTAGCCTGTTGCTTTTTATTGACCTTAAGGCTCAAGATATTCCTATTGGCTCTTGGCGAGATCATTTACCTTATAGCGATGCTGTTTCGGTTAGCTACGGCAACCAAAAAGTGCATTGTGCTACTGGTTCAGCTGTATTTATCTATTCTCAATCTGACAATAGTGTTGAACGATTAAATTTAGTGAATGGATTATCGGATATAGGGCTGAGCAAAATCAAATATAATCCTTACAATCAACGAGTAATTATTAGTTATCAAAATGGAAATATTGATATTTTAGATGCCGAAAATACCATTACTAACATACCGTTTATTACCATGAGTGGTATAATGGGTTCAAAAAAAATCAATCATATTTATTTAAAAAATCAATACGCTTATCTTTCTACCGATTTTGGAATTGTGGTGTTAGATACAGATAGAAAAGAAGTTGCCGATACTTATTTTTATGGTGCTTTGGGAGCAGACATGGTTACACATGCAGTAACTATGGATAATCAATACATTTATGCTGCTTCGGATGATGGTGTTTTCTTCGCAGATTTTAACAACCCTAACTTATCCAATTTTAATAATTGGAGTTTTTTACCTGATTTAGGAAATAGAAAGTTCAGTAGTATCGTGTATTTTTCCAACATGTTGTTTGCTGCTAATGATGCAGCTGTTAGTTTAGGAGATACCATATTTTTTAATTTTAACGGAGTATGGCAACATTTTTCTGCAACAGGTCAGGATGTAGAGAATTTACAGGTATTATCGAGCAACAGATTAGCAGTTAATAAATTATATTCTACAGAGATTTTTGATGAAAATTTAATGACTCTGAGAGAAATTTTTACTTATAACGGAGTTTCTAGCGTTTCTAATGAAGTAACACTTGATGCATCTGCCAATCTTTGGTTTGCCGATAATTTTAAAGGATTAGTAAAAGTTACACCAAGTAATGCTGTTGAATTTATAACTCCTGATGGCCCTTCCACATCAACTTCTTATGCATTAGACATGCGAGATGATAATTTATGGATGGTTTCCGGTGGATTTGTTAATCAGGTAAGTCAGAATAATATTAATCATAGAAAAGAAGGAACTTGGGTAAAATTTCCGCAAACTATACAAAACCCGGAAGGTGGTATTTTGGCCGGACTTGTTGCTGTTGCTATTCATCCAAAAAATATTGATAATGTATTTGTAGGTTCATGGTCTAATGGGTTAATAGAATTAAATAACGACCAAGTTACTAAAGTATATAATGCCAGAAATTCCCCATTAGACAGTGTGTTTTTTGGACCAACTCAAGTAGGAACCTTAAATTTTGATAGTGATGATAATTTGTGGGTGACAAGTTCATTTCCCAATAATAATAAAGTATTACATGTAAAAACAGCCGATAATAATTGGCATAGTTATGCTTTTACAGGTAGTTCAGGAAAATATTTTTCTAGTGCTTTGGTAGATAGAAATGATTATAAATGGATAGTTGATCCTATTAATAAACATATAACAATTTTTGATGAAAATAAAACATTTAACACTACTGCTGATGATAGAGTCACTACTTTGGGTGGAAGTTCTAATACGGGAAATATTCCAGGAACAAATATTTATTGTATTGAACAAGATTTAGATGGAAAAATTTGGTTGGGAACAGATGAAGGTGTTGCTGTAATATTCTCTCCTGATGCTGTTTTTGATGGAGAAGTTACTGCCAATCAAATTTTTGTAGAGCAAGACGGAAATGTAGAAATATTGTTAGGAACAGAATCTGTAACAGCAATAGCTGTAGATGGAGCTGATAGAAAGTGGTTTGGTACACAAAATTCCGGAGTATTTTTAATGAGTGCTGACGGTACAGAAGAGGTTTTTCATTTTACTGAAGATAATAGTCCGCTTTTTTCTAATCATATTTTAGATATAACCATTAATCACACTACTGGAGAAGTTTTTTTTGCAACGAGTAAAGGCTTACTTTCTTATAAAAGTACTGCAACCGAAGCTTTAGATGAATATGAATTATTTGTTTATCCTAACCCTGTAAAACCTGACTTTAATGGAACAATAGCCATTAGAGGAATGGTGGTAAATTCAAATGTGAAAATTACAGATATTGAAGGTAACATTGTTTATGAAACTACTTCGTTGGGTGGACAAGCAATTTGGGATGGTAAAAACATTAATGGAGAACGAGTAAAATCGGGTGTTTATATGGTTTTTGCTAATAGCGAAGATGGTAGCCAGAAAAAAGCCGGAAAAATTCTTATACTTAATTAGGTCAGAAGCCGGAAGACCGAAGTTTTACAAATAACAAATAACTTTAAACCCATATGCTCCACACCACTAAAGGAATAGTAATTCATCAGTTTAAGTATGGCGAAAAAAGTATTATTGCCAAAATTTATACTGAAAAATTCGGATTGCAGTCTTATATTATTAATGGAGTAAGAAGTAAAAAATCAGCTAATAAATTTGCCTATTTACAACCTCTGTCACTAGTTGATGTAAATGCTTATCACAAAGAAAATAAAGGGTTACAACAACTTAAAGACATTAAGCTAGATGTTCCTTTTCGGGATATTCCTTTTAACGTTTATAAAGGCAGTATTGCTTTTTTTATTGCTGAGGTTATTTATAAAACCATTAGAGAGGAGGAAACCAATAGCGATTTGTTTCATTTTTTATATCATAGTGTTCAGGTGTTGGATGTAACCGAAAAAAATTACGCTAATTTTTATATTTATTTTTTAACACTTTTTGCCAAATATTTAGGATTTCCACCACAAGTAAACACCAAACTAAATGCAGAAAATAAATATTTCGATTTGCAAGAAGGTGTGTTTTTACCTATAAAGCCTTTTCATCCTGCATATATAGATTCAGAAGCCTCGCAAATAGTGTTGGGAATTATTCAACACCATTATCAGGAAATTGAAAATACTGTTATCAATAATAAATTAAGAGCAAACCTATTACAAGCTTTATTGGATTATTATAAAATACACGCAGTAAATTTTGATACCTTAAAAACGAAAGAGGTGTTAGAGGACTTGTTTGTTTAACTGATTTAAAATTATGAAGATTTACGGTATAAGTGGTCTTGGTGCAGATGAAAGAATCCTTGAATACCTTAGTTTAAAAGATTAATACCTATTTTTGACATCATTTAATTTTAATCTTTAAAAAGTTAACTTATCATGAAAAACATTCTATTGATATTATTTTTAATTTGTTCTTTATTGTTGAAATCTCAAAACAAACCACATATAGAATGTGGATCTCAATATGGTAAGCTTTCAAATAAATATGTTGCAACCAAATTTATCGGTACAGATGGTAAATATTATTATTTTCTTAGAAATGAAGAAAAGGCTTCAGTAATAACATCTACAGAATCATTTCTTGAGAAATACAATATGCAAATGGAGTTAATATATTCCCAAAACATATCACTTAAGGATATTAATGATCATTATTCTATCGATACTAATAAAATTTTCTTATTAGAAAATAAACCCGTTTACATTGATTACACATTAGATAAAGAAAATAATTTAATTAAGGTTTATGCTTATTATTTTGATGAAGAAGGTAATTTCCTTAATAATCATAAATTAATAGATGAAAGAGTATATGAAGGTTATAGTTTTAAAATAAAATTTGCTCAGTCAGAAGATAAATCAAAAATATTATTTTATTATGCTCCATTAAATACATCTTATTATGAAAGGTATGAATGGGGGTTTAAAGTTTTTGACAGTTCATTAGAATTGTTGTGGGAAGAAACTCATGAACTACCTTATGATGGCCTTTTGTTTAATAGGTCTTCTTATAAGATTGGTAATAATGGAAATGTGTTTATGATGCATTCTGTTGTTGAAGATAAGAAAGGATTAATCTATTATAAAAAATATAATTTATTAGTTCAAAAATATAAGGAAAAACAATTTAAACTATATAATATAAATCCTAATGATAAAACCATTTCTTCTTATTATTATAAAATAGATGAAAATAAAATAAAAGTTGTAGGCTTCTATTCTGATAACAGAGTTACAAGTACCTCGAATGGTATCTTTACTCTTGAAATAGATTTTAATAAAGATATTGCAACTGATATTTCAACTAAAGAGTTTGATGCTAAATTTCTAAAAGAAAATGACGAGAAATCTAAGGGGGCTACTAATTTATTTTTTAACCAGATTTTTAGGAAAAATGATAACAGTTTTTTTGCGATAGCAGAAAAAAAATATTTCGAATTCTATAGTGATTCAAAGATGAATAAAAAAAGCTATAAAGATATTTATATCGTAAATTTTTTAGGAAATGGAGAAGTAAAATGGATACGGAGACTACCAAAAAAATCTTATGAAAATTTAAATTTCCGAGTTAAAGGACGTTTTTTATCTTATTTGGTTAATTTTAATAAATCTGAAAATGAATTAAATATTTTTTATAATGATGACCCTGATAATATTGATATTATTGAAAAAGGAAAGTCTGATGTTAAGTTTGTTCATCCAGAAAAATCAGTGCCTGTACTAATAAATATTAATGAAGTAGGAGATATAAAGAGAGGCTTGTTATATGAAGATAATGATAAGGATAAGTTTGTCTTAGAACCTTTAACTCATTTAAACATTAAAGAGAATGAATTTATCCTTTATGGACATAGAGATAAAGAATTTAGATTTTGTAAAATAATCTTTTAATATAAAAAAACCTCTCAAGGAGTATCCATTGAAACAGGAATAACTTTTCCGTTGATGAGAACAGGTTGTTGAGTAGCAAAATCAAAAATAAATTTAGCCATTTCTTCCGCAGTAGTTTGTGCTTTAAAACCAGGGAAAGCATTATTAAGCATTTCTGTCTGCACCGAGCCTAATGCCAAGCAGTTTACAAATACATTTTTACCTTTATATTCTTCTGCCAAGCATTCGGTTAGATTGGCTAAAGCAGCTTTTGAGGCACTATAAGCAGCCAATCCCGGGAATTTT
>DATCTM010000076.1:0-8374 GCA_036567945.1 Vicingaceae bacterium | reverse complement strand
GAGTTAAATATATCGTTATAAATAGCAGCATTTTTAAAATTATATGCTCCTTGCTCTACATTTTTGAAATGTTCTTTTCGTAATTTTTTTCTAAAGGCATTAAGCTTTTGCTCAGCTTCAACTGCTTCTTTTTTACTTACTAAGGTGTAGTTGGTTTTAAGGTTTTTATTCATTATTACCAACGTTTCATCTAAAATACCGAACATTTCTATAACGTTTTTTCTTTGATCAGGAGTAAACCAAATTTTTTCTTCAAACTTTCTTTCCAACACTTTAGATATCTGATAAAAAATATCACCAATTCGTTCTAAATCACCAATTATACTCAACATTCCTCTAATCTGGATAGAAGATTCTTCACTCATTTCTCGTTGTGAAATCTTAGCCAAATAATCAGCAACATCTCTTTCTATACCATCTGTTATATCTTCATATTTTTTAATCTTTTGGAGCAGTTTGTCAACATTTTTAGGATTTTGCTCTAATAATAAATTAGCTGTGAACTCTTTCATTCGGTGAGTTAACTTACCAAACTTAGCAATTTCTTTTTGAGCTTCAACAATAGACATCTCAGGAGTAGCCATTATTCCTGTACTAATATGTTCCAATCTGAATTCTTCATCCGTTTCTCCTCTAGATTTAATTGTTTTAGTGGCTAATCTTACTAATTGAGGAATAAACCAAACCATAATAGCAACATTAACGATATTATATCCCGAATGAAACAATGCGATACCTATTGGAGCTCCTAAAGAAGCATAAATAGAGTCTGTATGAAAAAGGTTGGTTGTAATGTTATCTAAAATATCAACTATTGGGAATACAGAAAGTCCAATTACCATCCAAATTAATCCAAAAATATTTACCAATGAGTGAATACGAGCGGAACGTTTGGCAAATACGTTACCTGAAACTGAAGCAATTTCTGTATTAATAGTTCTTCCAAAATTTTGTCCTAGCACCAAAGGGATGGCTACTTCAAAAGAAATGATTCCGTTAAAACAAAGTACTTGTGTAAGCACTATTGATGCACTAGACGATTGTAATATTAAGGTTAAAAAAGCACCTATTAGTACAAAAAACACATTACTAAAAAATCCTAACGATGTTTCTTGAAATGAAGAAAATACAGTATCAACTCCATTTAAATTAGGCACACTATTAATAAGTTCAGAAAGTCCTAAAAACAATAATGCTAGCCCAAAAATAAGTTCACCAATGTATTTTAATTTATTTTTTCCTGAAAAAATTAAGGGTGTTCCAATGGCAAATATGATTAAATAAATGAAAGAAAAATCGGCATTAAAACCAAAAATAGAAACTAACCAAGAAATTACTGTTGTCCCAATATTTGCTCCAAGCATTATACTAACAGATTCGGCAAGTGAAATAAGCCCTGTATTTACAAAACTTACCGCCATTACTGTGGTAGATGATGATGAAAAAATTAATGATGTAATGATAAAACCGGCAATTATACCCAAAAATCGGTTTTTAGTCATTATGTTAAACAGTTGCTTTAAAAACGAACCAAAAGATTTTTGGACGCTTTCGCTCATGGTTTTAATACCAAAAATAAACAAGCCTAATGCTCCAATAATTCTTAATGAGTCTATAAATGAAATTTCCATCTCTTTGTTTCTTTGCTAAAAAGTTAATTTATTTTACCAACCAAAATATACTATAAGTTCTTCTTGAATGTTTTCGTTTACTGCAATTGCCATCGTTACAGAAATAACTAAACCTAAAGTAGCATATCCTAAATCTTTAAAAATCATTTTTACCGTTCCCAATAAAGTTTTATCAGCATCGGTAGTTTTTGATAGCATCATAGCTAATTCTCTACCTCCTAGTAACCCTAAAAATATCCAAGTTGTACTCATAGGTATGTTACTCCATTCTTTGAATACAAATAATATAAAGGTATAAACCAAATCGATAATACTTGCTGATCTTACATCAACTGTTTGAGATTTTTCTGTAATAATTTTTTGAATTTTATCTCCTCTTAAATAAAATAAAATACCTAATCCGAAAAAGATAAATGATGCAAAAACGATAAAATCTACTAAAGTTAAACTTCTATTTAAGTAAATGGCAATATTAGCGGCATCATGTGTAATCCACATACTCCACAACCAACCACTAACTAACCATTGTGCTATTCTCCAAGCCGGATGAGGCTCTCCTTTAACTAATTTTTTTATTAATCCTGCTAAAAGATACCAAACAATCATTGCTACAGCAAAAGCTAAGAAGTATCCCATTAAACTTTTTTGAGCTACTCCAATAATACCATCAGCACTAGAACTAAAACAGCTTAACAGCATAAAAGTTGTTGAAACCGGCATTCTCATTCGGGTAATTAACAACAATACTACAGGAGCAATAATTTGCAAAA
This sequence comes from Vicingaceae bacterium, assembly GCA_036567945.1. Taxonomy (GTDB): domain Bacteria; phylum Bacteroidota; class Bacteroidia; order Flavobacteriales_E; family Vicingaceae; genus BRH-c54. The sequence continues at coordinate 5,973 of DATCTM010000076.1, read as the reverse complement.
AGTGAAATTGTGTTGGCGATTCCGAAAAGCCTTTAGATGCTAACCTTTGGTAAGATACATCTCCATCATAAATTATCCAGCTATACAATACCGTTGCCACAAAAATACCTCCAATGTACAACCATAACTTCCACCATTTAACATCTGAATTAGAAGCTATAAAAGTACCTATAGTTTGTATAGAATCATTAGCTATTGCTGAATATCCGGCAAACATAAAACCTATCCACATCGCTATTTTTGGATAAGGGTAAAATATAGCTCCTATTACTACAAAAGCTGCCAATAATCTTAAAAATGTTTTTTCTTGAAGACCAAATAAAATAAGTGATTCGTATCTTTTTTCTCCAATAAGTTGTGATGCTAAACTAATTTTTGCCATCTGTTTATATGCTTTTAAAAAATTATTTTCTATATATTAGTACTTTCGGTTTAATGTAAAAGAAAATCAATAATACTGCTACAATGGGCGCAATAATATGATTTAGCAAAACAAAAAGAACTGACTGGTCTGTAATGGTTTGATTCCCTAATAAATCATAGAATAAATATCCAAAAGGATTAAGTGCCGATGTGTTCGCAAAAAAGGCTGTTGCAGCAAAAAGCACGGTATAAAAAACACTTAAGTATATCGTTCCTGCCAATTGTTTCGATTTAAACAATACCCTAATCATATAAAAACCATAACATAAAATAGAAGCTGTCGCTGCATTTATAAAAACCAACAAAGCATTATCTCCCATATTTATCAGTTGCAAATTTTCAATTTGAACGCTAGTCGTAAGTTCATTAATTGAGTTAAAAATTAACACCCCTAAAAAAGCACCTATTATTTGAGCAGGGATTTTGTGTAGTAAAATATAAGGATTTCTTCTTCTTAATGAAGTAATTAAGGTAATAAAAGGAATAATATGAATTCTATAAGTATGAAAAGGAATATATACTGCCGCAAAAAAAGTTAATCCAATAGAAAACGATAGCATGATATAATCTGTATGAAATTTTTCTGACAGATACCTACTAATAAAAATAAAATATAGTGCAGAAAAAATGGTTGATGCTATTAACTCTGCAATTGCGTTTAAAAATACTGTTCTCGATTTTAATTTATTTTTTAAAATCTGTCTCTTACTTTCTGATTTACTTATGGTTGCCTCCATTTTAAAAACTTGCTAATTTTCTTTATTTTATTAATTCAAAAGTAAGTTGGGATTTCATCTCCAATGTTAAGTTAACGTTAACTTTAAAAATGAAGATCAATTTGTAGTCTACTCATTAATCCTCCCGTAGTAAAATTGTTTGAAGTAGCATAACTTATATCGGATTGTACTTTTAACTTATGTCCTGAAAAATATTTTGACAATCCCAACGTGTATTGACTTGTTACGTCATTTCCTGTAATTTCTTTTATATAATCAATTTGTGTAATCCTTCCTGACACTTCCCAATTTGACTTAAACAAATATCCCATTTGCAAATTTATTCCTTTACCTACATTTATAATATCACCAGTTAATGTTCCATCGCCATTTATTGCTTCAGGATGATCAGCTTCTCGCTGAGCATATTCTGCCATCAATGAAAATCCTTTGTATTTTAACATAGCATCAATAAATAAAGTATGAATGTCTGTTTCGTACAACCCTATATCATTAACCATATAGCTTCCCAAATTACTTTTTGTTTTAACTGCATTATCATTCATATCATAAGTTCCGGCAATAGATAGTTTTACTTTTTCTTCTCTTACTAAATCACCCCCTGTATAGTCGCCTTTTTTAGAAAACCCTCCAAAAGGTAAAAACTCAACTCTATAGGTATATTGATATCCCCCAAGATTACCAGAAGTAATATTTCTTCCTTCTCCCTGAGAAAAAGCAGCTATTTCTCTAACTAAGAAAGTATTCCCTATTTTAAAATGATGTCTCAATTGAATCCCCATATCTCTATCTATATTAAAAGCACTATTTAACATAGACCTATCAACAAATTGCAAATCTCCTGATGAAACCACTCGTTCTCTATTTCCCGGCAGTTTGGTTTGTCCCATCCACAAAACAAAATTTTTATAAAAATTCCATTTCAACAATGCATCAAATATATATCTTGGAGAATTGCTGGTATATTGATTTGCTCCCGACATATCTCTATTACTTAAACCTAGCTCTAACTTATATGCCAATTTAGGACTATAAGCAAATCCATCAAACTTCAACCTAGCTCTTCTAACTAAAAAATTAGAGCTCCCATCTGTAAAACTTCCTTTATCATCTATATCCCACTCACCTATATATAATGTTTGAAACCTTGCCCCTACCTTCATACTCCACGAACTATCAGCAGCTATAACATTATATATTCCTTTACCAAACTTGCCATTTGTTACTTCTTGTGAAAAACCTAACACACCTAAAAAAAACGCTACAACAAATGTTAATATTAATTTAATACTGCTCATCTATGTTTACTTATTGTTAAATAGTTATTACTTTTTAAAACCTTAAATTCGAGGCAAAAGTATTGTTTGGATTCATTATCTATATTAACCAAATAAAAAAATAATGTTATGTTAATGTTAAGCGACTTAATTTATCATTAACAAAAAAGCCTCTGATAGAAGTATCAGAAGCTTTTTATTTGGAGGTCCCGAGCGGATTCGAACCGCTGTACAAGGTTTTGCAGACCTCTGCCTAACCGCTCGGCCACAGGACCTTTTTTTTAAAAGTGAGTGCAAATTTAATATATTTTTTCTTACACACCAACTAATAAGTAAACACAATTAATTTGTCACTAATAAAATGTTTAACTTTGTACTTCATTTATGAATCGCATAAAGCAACATATCAGTCTATTACTTGTTATTGCTATTTCCTACGCTTATTTAGGAAGAACTGTTCATGAATTATTTTTTCACCATGAAGGTGTGCATTGCGATGCAAAAACAGAAAAACACTTTCACCATGTTGAACACGAACAAGAAGATTTAATTTGTACGTTCAGCTTCTCCGCTTCTTCAGAAGTAAACAATAAAAACCATCATCTCTTTAGTCTCTTAAATGAAAAAACCATTATTAGTGAATACTTGACTGTTTTCATTAATAATCACTGCAACAAAAACACTCCTCTCAGAGGTCCTCCCTGTGCTTAAATCATCCCGATTTTTCGGCACTTTAAAAATCAATATTTTTTATGTTCTTACAGCAATATTGCTATTGGAACTAATTCACAATTAATTCAATCAAAATGAAGGGTTTATTGCTCTTAATTTTGTTGAGCATAATTAGTCAATCTGTGGTATTTACACAAACACCTTCTTGTGAGTTTACCCTTTCAGGAATCGTAGTTGACGAACATGATCAACAAGCCTTATCTTTTTCTACAATTTATATTATTGAATTAGAAAAAGGATATGTTTCCGATATGAACGGTGTTTTTGTCGTTCCCAATCTGTGTAGCCAAAATTACACTTTGGTTATTGGCCATATTGGTTGTGAACCTGATACGCAACAAGTATTGATTGCCCAACACACTAAAAAAACCTTTTACTTAGAACATCATATTGAAGAATTGAAAGAATTTGCTATCATAGAAAATGAAATAAAACCGCTTAGTTCTGTTGTAAAAAAAGAACTTTCTCCTGAAGAACTTAGCAAAACTAGAGGAAGAACTTTAGGTGAAAGTATGAAAGAACTTACCGGAGTTACAACACTTACAACCGGAAATTCTATTTCTAAACCTGTAATTCATGGGATGCATAGCGATAGAATTCTTATTCTAAACAATGGTATTAGGCAAGAAGGTCAACAATGGGGAAGCGAACATGCTCCTGAAATTGATCCTTTTATTGCTAATAAATTAAGTGTGGTAAAAGGAGCTCAAAGTGTCCGTTATGGTGCAAATGCTATTGGTGGTGTTGTTTTGGTAGAACCTGCCGACTTACCCGACAGTTCTGGAATTAATGGAGAAATTGATGCTATTGGTTACTCTAACGGACAACAAGGAGTTGGCTCTGCTATGTTAGAAGGAAAAAGTAACAAACTATTAGGCATTGCTTGGCGTGTGCAAGGTTCTCTGAAAAAAAGTGGAAATATACACACTCCCAACTATTTTCTTAAAAATACAGGTGTAGAAGAACAAAATTTTTCGTGGACTTTAGGTCTGAATAAAGAAAAATATGGTGTGGAACTATTTTACAGTCAGTTCAACTCTATTATTGGCATTTTTTCAGGTGCTCACATTGGAAATCTTACTGATTTACAAACTGCTTTTGCTGCCGAGGAGCCCTTAGAAAAAGCTAATTTCACCTACGATATAGAACGTCCTTATCAGCAAATAGAGCATGAATTGTTTAAGGCAAAAAGCTATGTAGCTACAGGAAAAGTAGGAAAATTGGAATTAGTTTATGCCCGTCAGTTTAACCTGAGAAATGAGTTTGATAAGCACCAACCGAGAGGTAGAGAAAACGACCCTAGTTTGCCCGACTTAAAATTTGGTTTAACCACCCATACGGGCGACTTAATTTGGGAACACGAAAGAGTTAAAAAGTTTAAAGGCTCTATTGGTGTTTGTGGATTTTATCAAGGAAATACAACGGAAGGCAGAAACTTTATTCCCAATTTTATTAAATACAGCTCAGGTATTTTTTGGATAGAAAACTGGACAAGTAAGAATTACAAACTCCAAGTTGAAGGTGGTGTACGATACGATAAAATTTACCAACAAGCTTACGTTTGGGAAAAACAAGAACTGACAGAACCTGATTTTACTTATGAGAATTTTTCTGGCACAATAGGAAGTGTTTATAAGCTTACTGATAAGGTAACGTTAGGATATAACTTTGGTTCAGCTTGGCGTCCACCGGGAATAAACGAGTTGTTTAGCGATGGTGTTCATCATGGTGCTGCTGCTGTAGAAATTGGCGACAGAACGCTTTCTCCCGAAAAGGCTTATAACAACCTTTTTTCTGTAGAATATCGTGCTGAAAAACTGCTAATTCAAGTGGAAGGCTATTACAACCACATTGCTGATTATATTTATTTAGCTCCTGAATTGCCGCCAACACTAACCATCAGAGGTGCTTTTCCTACTTTTAGATACAAGCAAACAACTGCCACATTTAAAGGTGTGGACACAAAAGTGGATTATCATTTCCATAAAAATGTTACTTATACAGGTAAAGTCTCTTTAATCAGAGCGTTTGATGAAACCGCTGACGAATGGCTATACGGTATTCCTTCCGATAGATTTGAAAATGGTATTAACTTTCATGTAGATAGTTTAAAATCATTGAAAGATTTATTTATAGGTGTTTCGTTGCAACATGTATTAGAACAAACTAGGTATGAAGCTAATTCTGATTTTGTGCCACCACCAAAAGGTTACGAATTACTAAGCTTACAAGTCGGATTGGAAATTCCATTATACAAAACCAAAAAACAAACTGTGCCACTAATTATCGGGATGCAAATCAATAATTTATTAAACACCCCTTATCGTGATTACCTCAACAAATTCAGGTATTATAGCGATGAAATGGGTAGAAATTTTATACTACAATTAAAAACAACTTTTTAAAATAAAAAATATGCAAACAATACAAAAAATAACCAAAGCAAGTTTATATCTATTCTTAGCAGCGGTATTAATAGTGAGTTGTAAAAAAGATGATGATGCTCCAAAACCATCCTCTTCGACTCCTCCTGCTAATGAAGAAGAATTAATTACTACTGTTAAAATTACATTTGTAGATACCGCAGGTGTTGAGCCAACAGTAACTGTCTTTTTTAGAGACCCTGATGGTGATGGAGGAAATGCTCCAACACAATTTGATACTATTAGGTTAGCTGCTAATACTGTTTACAACGCTAGCTTAGAAGTATTTGATGAATCTAAAAATCCTGTGGAAAACATTACTACAGAAATAGCTCAAGAAGCTGATGAACACATCTTTTGCTTCACACCTACCAATGTGAA
>DATCTM010000075.1:0-27696 GCA_036567945.1 Vicingaceae bacterium | reverse complement strand
TGATCCATCTGTTGATGTCCAGGTTACTGTTGTATTTCCTATTGGAAAACTTGCCGGTGCATCATTGGTTATCGTTGGTGTTCCGCAGTTGTCTGTACCTGTGGCTGTGCCTATGGCTGCTGTTGATGTACATTGTCCTGCATCTGTGTTTATGGTTATATCGGCCGGACAAGTTATCGTTGGATTTTCATTATCACTTACCGTTACTGTAAAAGAACAAGTTGTTGTACCAAAAGCATTTGTTGCTTGAAAAGTATTAGTTGTTATTCCTACCGGAAAAGCTGAACCACTTGGCAAACCTGCTGTTTGAGTAACAGTCGTAGCACACGGATTAGAAGGTGTTGTATAATTTACAATAGCACTACAATTACCTGCATCGTTATTAACAGCAATATTTGCAGGACATGTTATTGTTGGAGCAGAAGATGGGCATAATAAAGTAATTATAACTATGCCATTTCCTGTATTAAACCCTGCTGTATTAGATTGGTTTGTTCCAGAGTTAAAAGAAGCACCTCCGCCACCACTACCACCGCAACCACCGTTCCAGCCACCTGGACCTCCACCAGAGTAACCTCCGCCACCACCACCGTAGCCACAATTATTAGCTCCTCCTCCAGCACCTCCAAAGCCACCACCAGTAGCTGCTGGACCTTCATTCTGACCTCCTATTAGTCCGTTTAAAAAAGATCCTCCCCCTGTTGATGTTCTTGGAGTGCCATTTGAACCATTAGTGGTGATTCCACCTCCACCTCCGCCTCCAATATTAGAGCAAGGACCACAATTACCACCTTGACCAGCCGTCCCTCCATTTCCTCCCCATAAACCATTATTTGCAGTAGTACCGGTAACCCCTATAATGTTGGCATCAACACTTCTAGCACCACCACCACCACCACCGGCAATAATAATTGGATTATTAGCTGCATCCATCACAAAAGAACCACCACCACCACCAGCTCCTTGACTATCAGTAGAAGCTTGACCTTGTTGACCAACAGCTACTTTTAATAATTGACCTGCTGTAAAAGTAAACTCTCCTATCATTCTGGCGCCATTACCACCTGCTAAAAAAGTTGGGGATATTCCTCCTTGAGCACCTCTTACTTCAATAGAATAAACACCATTTGCTGGCACAGACCACTCCTGAATTCCTTGAGTATTAATCGTAACGTTCCCAGTCAGTGTGTTTGCTCCTGTATAAGTTGTATTAACTTGTGCTTGTGTTGGTCCAAAACGACCAGTGGCACCACAGTTGGTAAAAGTATATGTTGTTTGAGATTTAACATTAGAATTTATTAATATTGAGAATATTAATACAAATATTGATAATAAGCGTTTTTTCATCGTAAATTATTTAAAAATTGAAATTATAAAATCATTAAAGTCATCTTTTGGACTAAATAGTATAGGTGAAGCATAATCAATAAAAACTTCTGAGCCATTAGCAGAAACTGTTATTTGTTGATTATTTACTATTATAGTTTCATCTTTGCTTACTGACCAAGTAATATTTAATTCTTGAGCACTAGTATTTTCAAATTTAATTTTAATCTGACACATCCCTTCTTCCTCAACTTTCATAAAATAAACTTTGATACCAGCATCTTCTTTCACCAAAATCCATTGATTTAGGTTTTCATCTATAGTAATAGATTGACCTGTTAATATTTTCAATTCTCCTCCACTAACAGAACCGATAGTCATCAGTACTAAAAATGGATAAATAATACTTCTTTTCGTCATCTTGTAATAATTTAATTTTTGCGAAAGTATAATAATCATCATAACAAACAAAGTTTTTTTTACATTCATTGTCAAAACAAGCATAGTATACTAATTTATAAAGCTAATATTTTTAGATTTATTTGTATCAAAACAAAAAAACCACTTTGGAGTTCCAAAGTGGTTTTTTTATATGCTTTTATTAGCTTCTTAATTTATTGAAGGAGCTGATGTTGTTTTGGGTTCATTTTTATGAAACCTAATACCTATCATCAACTCATGAGAACCATTATTGTAATTTTTTAAATTAGTGGTGGTAAAATCATACGCATAAGCTACAGTAAAATAATCGTAAATCAAATAACCCACCGAAACAGCAACCGCATCGCGATGACGATAGGTACCTGCCAACCAAACTTTCTGTTTGTACATTATTCTTAAGCTACCGTCATACATTACAGGAGCAGGAGATATATATTTTACAAAAAAAGAGGGCTCCAACATAAAATCATCCGTTATATCAAACTTATAACCCCCTGTCAAGAAAAAATGAGCTGGTAAATTTCCGTTTGGATTATCTCCTTCGTTAAAAAACTTTACTCTGCTGTTCAATAATTGTGGTGCAGAAAATCCCACATAATATTTCTCATGATATAAATAGGTTCCAAAACCCGCATCGGGCACCAATACCTTTTGTACTCCATTGGTTAAAATAACATCTCCCTCATCTCTTAACGTAACTTTAGAACCGTCTATCATAAATTGTAATAATCCGGCAGAAAGTCCAAATGATAATTTTAAGGTTTCGTTTAACCTAACATGATAAGAGTAAGCCAAATTAAAACCTGTTCTTCTTGTTGGTCCTACCATATCGGTAAATAAATATCCTCCCAACCCCATCTTTTCATTTTTCATTGGTCCATTCACACTTAACGTATACGTACGAGGAGCATCGGTAATTCCTTCCCATTGATAACGATGACTTGATTTTCCTTCAAAATAATCTCTAGTACCAGCTATCGCAGGATTAATCAAAAAATCATTCAAATAATATTGACTAAAGTGAGGTAATTGCTGAGCAAATACTGTACTTCCTGACAATATCAAAACCAATATTAATATATATTTTTTCATATACAATTTCATCTTATAACTTACCTTAAAATGGTTATCGGACCTGTATAAGGTTTAGTTTTTCCATCGTTTAACTCTATTACAAAATAATAAGTTCCTATTGGTAATGGTTTACCATTATAGCTTCCATCCCAATCTTGTTTATACCCATCTGCATGGAACAATAATTCTCCCCAACGATTGTAAATTTCTACCACATTATTTGGGAACTCTTCAATAAAATCAATTATCCAAACATCATTTACTCCATCACCATTTGGTGTAATACCATCAGGGAAAACAATTTTAGGTAAAACTGTTACAATTACACTATCTGTAGAAACACACCCTGCAGGAGATGTTACGGTTAGGTAATAAGTGGTAGTCTGCATTGGATTAGCAATCGGATTAGCAATAGTAGTATCGCTTAACCCATAACTAGGTGTCCAAGTGTATGTTACGCCTCCACTACCGTTTAGCTGAGTAGAACCTTCTTCAAAAATAGTAACATCAGGACCTGCATTGGCAATAGGTAACGGATCTATGGTTACACAAACCGTATCCATATCAAAACAGCTGGCATTTGTACCATATACCGTATAGACATAACAAACTTGCCCTGCTGATGTTGAAGTAACAGTTATGGTATCAGTTGTTGCTATTGAAGTCATACTTGGCAATTCAAACCACTCTACTGAAGCTATGTTTCCAATGCCATTTCCTATTAATGTTATTGGAGATCCGAAACAAACACTGGTATCATTTCCAGCAAATGCTAACACAGTATCTATTGCTCCTATATTTATAGTAAATGTATCTGTACAACCATTTTGATCAGTAATTAGCAACCCATTAGCTCCAAAACATAAGTTGTTGGCTGTTGCAGTTTGTCCAGGAGTTAAATCTCCATTCCATTGGAATGAGTAACCACCTGCACCACCACTAACTACAACAGTTGCATCTCCATCACATACAGAAGAACAGGTTACATCTGTTGTTGACGAAGTAATAGAAATTGCTGAAGGTTCAGTAATAGTAACGCTATCAACTACACTACAACCATTATCATCGGTAATTGTAACAATATGAACTCCGGCACTTAATCCTGTTACAGTTTGTCCACTTTGTGATGATGGCGACCAAGAAAAGTTATAATTTGGAACTCCACCAACAACATTTACAGTTGCAGTACCATCATTGGCTCCATTACATGTAATATCTGTTGAGTTAATATTTGTAATCATAACATCTGGTGCTACAACAGTATCAACAGACACTCCAACACATCCAACAGAATCGGTAACTGTTACTGTATAAACTCCTGCACAAAGATTAGTTTGTGGGTTAGCCGTTCCTCCAGGATTAAATGAAATTGTATAAGGTGTTGTTCCTCCTGTTGGATTAGCTATAATTTGTCCATCACAAATACCACCACAAGTAACATTAGTAACTGTTGTATTTGGATCTGGAGCATTAGTATTGCTTAATGCAAAGTTAAATGTAGTAACACAACCTGTTCCTTGATCAGTTATATCAACTGAATAAGCTCCTGCACAAAGATTAGTAATCATTGCTGTTGTTGGGTTTGGCGGACTTGTTGGAGTTGTCCATAAGTAGGTAAATGGTCCAATTCCACCAGTTGGATTTAAGGTGATAGAACCATCACAAACATTACAAGCCGGAGTAACTATTACTTCATTAGCTAATACCGCAGAAGGTTCATTAAGTGTAATGGTATCATTTCCAGAACAACCATTGGCATCGGTAATGGTTACCACATAAGTTCCTGCACATAACCCTGTCGCTGTTTGAGTAGTTTGTGCTAAAGGATCATCCCATAAGTAGGTATATGGCGCAGAACCTCCACTTGGATTTGCTGTTATTGCTCCATCACAAACACCATTACAACTAATTGGTGATGTTACAGTAGTTGAAGGAACTAATTGAGTTGGGCTATTTATCGTAGCAGAAATAGAATCTACACAATTTAAACTATCAGTTACTACTGCAGTATAAACCCCTGCACATAAATTAGTAGCAGTTGGTGTTGTTTGTAAAGGATTAGTAACATTCCATTGATAAGTAAATGGGGAAGTTCCAGCTCCTACTACCACAGTAGCCATTCCATCACAAACTCCAAAACAAGATTCAGGAACAATATTGCTAATACTTAAATTCAAATTATTAGTATTAATGGTAACTGTATCTGTTAAAATACAACCATTAGCATCAGTAATAGTTACTGTATAAAATCCTGCACAAAGGTTGGTTGCTAAAGAATCATTACCTCCCGAAGGTGACCAACTAAACGTATAAGGTGTAGTACCTCCACTAACTGATGCTAAAGCAGTTCCATTACAAGCATTTGCGCAAGTTTCATCTGTTGACGTTATGTTAGCTGTCGCTGTTACATCACTATTTATAATTATTGTGTGAGTAGAAACACAACCTGTTCCTAAATCGGTTAATTGTAGTTGAATAGTTCCAGCACATAATCCATTAACGGTAGAACTTGTCGCATTAGTGGTTGTAACAGGTAATGATGGATTTGGTCCTGTAACGGCTGTCCATACAAAATCATAAGGACCAACTCCGCCTACAGGTGTAGAAGTAACTGCTCCGTTACATACTCCACAAGTAGGATTAGTAACTACAGTGCTATCATTAACAATAGCTGCATTATTAATAACCACTGTATCTGTGGTGGTACAATTATTTCCATCTGTGATAGTTACCGTGTATGTTCCTGCACATAAATTAATTGCTGTAGCGGTAGTTTGTCCGTTACTCCAAGAATAACTATATGGGGCTGCCCCTCCGCTTGGAGTTGTAGTAGCAGTTCCATCACAATTTCCATTACATGTTGGAGGAGTAGTACTTGTTGAAGTAGTTAAAATTGGATTATCTACCACATTAACCACAGCTGAATCTACACATCCATTTGCATCCGTAACTGTAACAGTATAAGTCCCTGCACATAAAGCAGTAGCTAATGAGTTGTTTTGTACAGGCGATGTATTCCATGAGTAAGAATATGGAGCAGTTCCTCCTGAAGCGGTTGCTAAAGCTGTTGCATCGCAATCACCATTACATGTTGGATTAGTTGAACTTGCAGTAATTAATATACTTGTTGGTTCAGTTAATGTTACACTATCAGTTATTGAACATCCATTTTGATCTGTTATAACAACTGTATGTGTTCCTGCACATAAGTTAGTAGCTGTTGGCGTAAGCTGCCCATTACTCCATGCATAAGAATATGTTCCTATTCCTCCGGTTGGGTTCGCTGTAGCTGTACCATCACACACACCATTACATGTTGGGTTGGTTGATGTAATATTTGCTAAAATTTGTTGTGGCGTTCCAACAGTTATACTATCTACACTTATACATCCATTTGCATCTTGCACTACAACATTATATAATCCTGCGCATAAGTTTACTGCACTATCTAAATTAGATAAGCTTGGATCATCCCATTGATAAATGAATGGTGCCGCTCCTGAAGTTACTGTAACATTAGCAGAACCATCACAACTGCCAAAACAAGTAACACTATCAGCACTCATGCTTAAAGAAGGTCCGTTTGGATTGCTTATTAAAACATTAAATGTATTTGAACATCCATTATTATCTGTAACCTCAACAGTGTAAGCACCAGGGCATAATCCATTAACTGAGGCCGTTGTTTGACCACTAGGCAACCACGAATAAGTATATGGCCCTCCAGCACCACCTGCCGGAGCAGTTACTGTAGCTGTCCCATCACAAATACCACAAGTAGCATCTGTTGTGTTGATAGTTGCTGTAATAGTAGAACCTTCTCCAATAGTTACATTACCAGTAGTTGAGCAACCATTTGCATCTGTAACAGTTACTGTATAAGTACCTGCTGTTAGTCCAAAAATTGAAGCTGTTGTAGCTCCTGTATTCCATGAATACGTATATGGAGCTGTTCCTCCATTTGGTGTAGCCGTTGCTGTTCCATTGCTTCCTCCGTTACAACTTGCATTACTTCCGGAAACATTAACAGTTAAATTATTAGGTGAATTAATCGTTACATTCTGAACTACACTACAACCTAACGCATCTGTTACTGTTACTGTATAATTTCCTGCACACAATCCTGCAACAGCATTTATGGTGTGTCCGGTACTCCAACTATAACTATAAGGAGCAGTTCCACCGTTTGGGGTTGCTACTGCTGAGCCATCACACGCTCCGTTACAAGTTGCATCAACAGTTGAAACACTTACACTAATAGGTGAATTATCTGAAATGGTAAAAGCTTGAGCAGTTACACATCCATTACCATCGGTTACTTGCACAGTATAGTTTCCTGCACATAATCCGTTAATACTTGTTGTGGTTGCACTATTACTCCATAAATAAGTATAAGGCGGCACTCCTGAAGTTACAGCAACAGAAGCTGAACCATCACAAACACCACTACAAGTTGCATTTGTTGTATTTAAAGAAATACTTGGTCCATTTGCATTGCTAATTGTTACGGGAACAACCACACTACACCCATTATTATCAGTAATGGTAACAGAATAAGTACCTGCCAATAATCCTGTAACATTCGGTACAATAGGTCCAAAATTCCAAGAATAAGTATATCCTGGCGTTCCTCCTGTTGGAGCAACTCCTGCGGTTCCATCAGCATTTCCACAAGTAGCATCGGTAGTTGTTAAGTTTGGTGTAATAACAGATGGTTCATTAATGGTAACTGGCTCTACCGTAGTACATCCATTAACATCAGTAACCTGTACATTATAAGAACCGGCACACAACCCTGTTGCTGTTTGTGTAGTTTGATTTAAAGCATCATTCCATTGATAAGTATAAGGTGCTGTTCCACCATTTGGTGTTGCTGTTGCAGTTCCATCACAATTTCCATTACAAGTAGCATCTGTTGTAGTGATACTTACCGTTAATTGAGAAGGGCTAGTTATATTAAAGTTTATTGTTTTATTACAACCATTAGCATCAGTAATGGTTACATTTGCTGCACCAACACAAAAACCTGAAGTAGATGATGTGGTTGCTCCATTACTCCATAAATAAGTATAAGGTGCTGTCCCTCCACTTGGCGTAACAGATGCCATCCCATCACAAGTTCCCAAACAAGTAGCATCTGTAATATTTAAATTTTCAATAATACTATCTGCCTGACCAACCACTACATTTGCTGCCAGTACACAATTGCTTGCATCAGTTAATGTAAGATGGTACGTTCCGGCACACAGTCCTGTTAAAGTACTGTCATTAGCATAAGGTCCTCCTGCCGGAGTTGATGTCCAAGCATAAGAAAATGGTGCAGTTCCTCCAATTGGTAGTGCATTAAGTGAACCATCGCAAGTACCAAAACAAGTAGCATTATTAACAGTTGATGTTATTCCTGTTGGACCTGTTGGATTACTTACAGCTATAGTAATTACGGCAACACATCCACTATTATCTGTAATAGTATCCGTATAAAATCCTGCACAAAGATTAGTTATCGTAGAGCTTGTAGCTCCTGTTGACCATGAATGAGAATAAACACCATCTCCACCTGAAGGGAAAGTAGCAATAACTCCATCACAAACACCACAATTAGCATTGGTAACAACAGGGTTTGCTGCAATTGGATCAGGATCGGTTAAGGTTACGTTTCCTACAAAACTACATCCTAAGCTATCGGTAACTGTTACCGTATAAGTACCTGCACATAAACCAGTAACTGAAGCTGTATTATTTGGAGAAGGAGCACATGTTCCTACCCATGAATAAGTATAAGGAGCAGTTCCTCCACTTGGTGTAGCAGTAGCACTTCCGTTAGAAAGACCATTACAGGTTGGATCAGTAGAAGTTAAAGCAACAGTAAGTGTTGTTGGTGCTGTAACCGTAAATGAATCCACAGCTGTACAACCATTAGTATCTGTTACAGTTATAATGTAGGTATCTGGACATAAATTAGTTAATGATGAAGTAGTACCAAGGTTTGGATTGGAGTTAGTTGACCATAAATAAGTAAATCCGGGAACACCACCAGATGGACTAGCAGCAACACTTCCTGTACATGGAGCTCCACCGCAAGCAACATTAGTTCCTGTAGCATTAGCTAATAATTGATTCGGTTCAGTTATAGTAAAATTCTGAACCGTTGTACATCCATTTGAATCCATAACTGTTACAGAGTAATTTCCAGGTGCTAAGTTGGTTATAGATGATGTAGTATCGGTTGTTGACCAAGTATAAGTATATGGAGAAACACCTCCGGAAACAGTTACGCCTGCTGAACCATCATTAGCTCCAAAACAACTTACATTAGTTTGTATTGGGTTAGATGTTAATGCTGAAGGTGATGTTATAGTAAATGTATCAACCCTTGAACATCCACTTGAATCTGTAATTGTTACAGAATATGTTCCAGCTGGCACATTATTAATACATGCATTTGTACCTAATCCTCCCGACCAAACAAAAGTGTATCCAGGTGTCCCTCCTGTTGGAGCAACACAGATACTTCCTGTATTGTTACCACTACATAAAACATTAGTAATGGTAGGGTTAGGAGCTATGGTATCAGGAGCTACTAATGTTAAGGTATCTGATTGAATACAACCATTGTTATCTGTAACTGTTACAACAGCAATACCAGGACATACATTGTTCGTATCAGGTACTGACCATGAAATTGAATAAGGTGGAGTCCCTCCTGTTGGAGCTGATGACACCATTCCATCACAATTCCCCGCACAAGTAATTTGTTGATCAATAACTCCATTTGGTACTAAAACAGATGGATCAACAGGCATATTTACCGAATCAACGGCAGTACAACCATTTGCATCAGTTACTGTAACATACACCATTCCTGGGCAAAGTCCACTTGATGTTTGGGTTGTATCTCCATTAGACCAGCTGTAAGAATAAGGCAATGTTCCTCCTGAAGGATTTGCTGTTGCACTTCCATCACACACACCATTACAACTAATAGTAATTGCTGTGGTTGTGATATTAATAGTTATTGAAGGAGCTATGGTAACATTACCAGAAGCAGTACACCCATTAGTATCAGTTACAGTAACACTGTAGGTTCCTGCACAAAGGTTTGTAGCGGAGTCTGTAGTTTGACTTCCTGCATTAGCATCCCATTGATAAGAATATCCCGGAGTTCCTCCTGAAGCTACCGCTACAGCAGAACCATCACAAATTGCTTGACAACTTGCATTTGTAGCTGTAACATTAAGGTTTAAAACCGGAGGATTAGTGATGGTAATAGTATCCCTAACTTCACAACCATTAGCATCAATAACAGTAACTTCATACTGGCCAGCTCCTAAACCATTTATAGGATTTCCGGCAATTGGAGTTCCTGGTAATAATACCCAACTTATGTTATAAGCCGGATTTCCACCTGTAGGTACTGCTACTGCAGAACCATCATTTACTCCATTACAACTCATATTAGAAAATTGAGTATTTGGATTAATAGCTTGAGGTTCATTTATCACAATAGTATCGTTAACTGAACAATTAGACGTATCTGTAATAGTAACAATATAAGTTCCTGCACAAAGATTAGTTATAGCATTTGTTCCCTGACCGGTAAAGGTAAGTCCCGCAGGTATAGTCGTCCAAGTAAAAGTATATGTTCCACTTCCTCCTGAAGGAGTGGTTGTTGCAGTACCATTACAAATTCCATTACATGCTAAATCAGTTCCTGTTGTTGATGTTATTAATGCATCTGGTTCTGTAATAGTAAAATTAATTGTTGTAGTACAATTATTTGCATCTCTAACAATAACAGTATGATTTCCTGCACATAACCCATTTATAGTATTAAACCCTCCTACTACTGGAACAAAAGCAAATCCATTCCATGAAACAGAGTATGGTGCAACACCACCTGATGGAGTTACAGTTGCAGACGCATCACAACCTCCATTACAAGTAACTTCTGTTTGTGTTAAGTTAGCATTGATACTTGCTGGTTCATTTATTACAACAGAGGCATTTGCAGTACATCCATTAGAATCGGTAACATTTATAGTATAAGTTCCTGCACAAAGAGCAGAAATAGAAGTTGTTCCCTGACCAGCAGCAACCTGCCCTACAGGAACACTTGTCCAAACTATAGTAAAAGGAGTAGTTCCTCCTGTAATTGTTGCTGTAGCTGTTCCATCACATACTCCATTACAAGACATGTCTGTTTTATTAATAGTAATAGCTAACGGTAGTGGAGAAGTTACTGTAACACTATCAATAGCAACACAATTATTAGAGTCTGTAACCGTTACCACATAAGTTCCTGCACACAAACTATTAACAGATTGTGTATTATAAGGACCTCCCGGACCAGTCCAAACATAAGAATAAGGCGTGGTTCCTCCTGTTGGGTTAGCAGTTACACTACCATCACAAACACCAGAACAAGACATATCAGTAGCACTGGGATTAGCTACCAACAATGCTGGTTCAGTTATTGTTATAGTATCGGATGTTGAGCAACTATTTGCATCAACAATACTCACAACATATTGCCCCGGACATAAATTAAAAATAGAATCTGTACCTTGTCCGCTAAATGGCAAACCAGCTGGAATTGATGACCAGGTGTAAGTATAAACAGGAGTTCCTCCTGTAGTTGTAGTTACTGCATAACCATCACAATCACTAAAACAAGTAACGTTTGAAGAAGTGGTTGAAGTTAATAAGGTATCAGGTTCTGTTATGATTATAGTGATAATTGTATCACAACCATTTCCATCAACTATAGAATCTGTATATGTTCCGGCACACAAGCCTGAAATGGTTGAAGACACCCCATTATTCGTTGCTCCTGTACTCCAATTGTGAGTAAAAGGTGCTGTTCCTCCACTTAAAATGTTTACCGTAATTGAGCCATCACACACCCCACCACAACTAACATTTTGAGCTGTAGTATCCCACTGTAGTTGGTTAGGAATAGTAATATTTACACTATCTGTTGTAGAACATCCATCACCATCAGAAACAGTAACGGTATATACTCCAGGGCATAAATTAGTAATTCCTGAAGTTATTTCTCCATTAGGCAACCAAGAATAAGAATATGGAGGTCCGTTTGCTCCAGCCTCATTAGAAACTGTTGCTGTTCCTGTACAAGTACCAAAACAATTAATATTTGTGCTATCTAGCTGAAAAGTTAAAGGATCAGGCTCTGTTAATACAAAATTTTGTGTTGCCGTACACCCATTAGCATCAACAACGTTAATATCATAACCTCCAGCACATACATTGGTAATTGTTTGTGTAGTATCAGGTACTTGCACCCATGAAATTGAATATGGTGAAACACCAAATGCTACATTGGTTCCAATTGCTCCATCACAATCACCATTACATGTAGGTTCTATAATTCCAATTAAATTAATTGCCAAGGCAATTGGATTAGTAACATTTACTTGGTCCGTACACTGTGTTCCAAAAGGAGGATTTTGACCCATATCTGTAACTTGTACACCTACATTTCCCTGACAAGCATTGTATAATGTATCATTCGTAGATCCATAACCTATCCACAGTATATTAAATGGTCCAACCCCACCTGTTATATCCACATAAACTATAGCATCACAAACACCCTGACAAGAAACGCCATATCCATTATAATTAGATAAAACTGAAGTAGTTATTGTAAAAGGCACCGCTCCACAAGTATTGGTCAATTTAGAACCATTGCTAAAGGTAAGTTTATTTTTATCGAGGCTCCCTGTATTTACATCTTGGGCTTGTCTGAAAATAATAATATCAGATTTATCATTACTTAAAGAAAAATTATTAGCATCAAATCTTGCTTTTTGATGATTGTAAATTACTGCATTTTTAGTTGTGATTTTCTTTGTGCTATTACTTCTAACATCGATACCTCCAGAGTAAACAGTAACATTATCAATTACTAACTCTCCTTTTTTAAGGTAAATAAAGTTGGAATCCGTTAAGATTAAATCACTAGTTAAGTTAAATTTAGAAGAAGCATTAAATTCAACATCACCTAAAAATGTAACTCTATTAGTATTTATTTGTGTTTCGGATTGATTAGATATAAAAATAGTTCTTCCATAAAATTGATTTTCATAATTTTCATTAACCTGAAAATCTCCATTTATGTTTAGTTCAGCAACATTATTAGATGAAAAAATAATTTTATGTGAAGTTTGCACCTGAAATGAAGCACAACTAGCTTGTTGATTAATAACTATCTCTGAAGGTTGTGTGATTGATAAATTATCAAAAATAACATCATCATTTATTGAAGGAACTCCCACCCCTCCCTGCCCACCACTACTTAACGACCAATGAGATGGATTATTCCAACTACCTGAATTGCCTACCCAATAAAAATCAGCAGCAAATAAGTTAAAGGATATGGTTGAAATTACTAAAGTAAAGGCAACCATACATATCTTAATAAATTTCATTCAGTTTTTTTTATTAAACGATTTGTTACGACAATAATACAAAAAATGTTACGAAATGCAATACTTGTTGCACTATCCTGTTAAATTATTTTCTCTATCTGTTTGATTGAGACGCAAATCTTAATTCAAACGTTGCAATAGCTGATTCTTTAAAAAGTACTATTTATAAAAGAAAGGCTTCGACAACCTTTACAAATTCCTTAGGTTTTTCAGCATGAATCCAATGCCCAGAGCCGCTAATCGTTTCCAATTTCATATTAGGAAAAATATTTTTAATATCACTTACATCCTCATCTAACACATAGTTAGAACGCTCTCCCCTAACAAACAAAGTAGGCTCACTAAATGGAAACGGTGCTTTTATTTCTATTCCTACATTTAAAATTTTTTCTGCGATTACATCTAAATTAAATCTCCAAGCTAACTGTTCTTTTTCTTTCCAATACATGTTTTTCAGCAAAAACTGACGAACTGCTAAATTAGGTATGCTTTCAGCCAATTTCTCATCTGCTTCTCCTCTGGTTTTTATCACACTAAAGTCTAATGATTGCAATCCTTTAATAATTTCATCATGATGCACAGGATAAGCTTTTGGAGCAATATCTGCTACTATTAATTTTTTTACTAAATGAGGGTAATTAAATGCAAACTGCATAGCTGTTTTACCTCCCATCGAATGTCCCAAAACAACAGTTTCCTCAATTTGCTGTTCCTCCATAAAATCTTTTACATCTTTGGCCATACATTCATACGTAAATTCATCGCTATGGAAAGATTGTCCATGATTTCTGGCATCTAACAAATAAACTGTAAAATGCTGACTCATTTGCTTAGCAAAAGTCATCCAATTATCTAACGATCCAAATAAACCATGCAATATTATAAGCGATTCCGCAGCATTTCCTTCTTTTTTAAAATTTAATGTCATTTTATAAGTAATTATTATTGTTATTTTTGTGTTCTAAAAATTATTAATCTGCTAAATTAGGTGTTTAAATGAAGGTAATAAGCGAAAACAAAAGAGAATTTAATGTTGAGTTTGATAAAAACGCATTATCAGAAACAATTGATGGAACTCCTTTTAACTGGGATATAAAAAAGATAAAAAACAATCTTTTTCATGTTATAAAAGACAACAAATCATACAACCTTGAACTTCTAAAACTTAACCCCGAAGAAAAAACTGTCTTCGTAAAAATTAATGGTTTAAAGTACAAGTTTCAATTGAAAGATAAATTTGATGATCTCTTACATAGTTTAGGCATGGACAATTTATTAGTTACTAAAGTTAGTGACTTAAAAGCTCCTATGCCTGGATTAGTCCTTTCTATTGATGTGGAAATTGGAAAAGAAGTAAAAAAAGGTGATGCGCTACTTATTTTAGAGGCCATGAAAATGGAAAATGTTATTAAATCACCGACCGATGGTGTTATAAAAAGTATTGCTGTTAAAACTAGTCAGGCCGTAGAAAAAAATCAACTATTACTCAATTTTGAATAATTTTATATGATGAGATTTAAAACGTTTTCTCTTATTGTTTTAACCTTTTTGTTTGCTTGTAACACCAACAATAGCAATAAAAAAGAAACTTCTGACGAAGCTTCTTCCTCTAAAGAAAACACCCAAACATCTTTAATTATTGAACAAAAAGCAGATAGTGATATTGCCACATTTTCTGCCGATGGGATTACGCTTACCGAAATAAAACCAACCAAAAACAATAAAGAAAGTGTTTTAACATTAGCCAATACTTCATTTAAAGAAGGCATTAACTTACTTCAATTTAGCATTGAAAACAACCAAAACTATAACATCACCACTATTCAAAACAATTACACCATTGCCACCCACTCTAACACTAAAATAGAACAAGAATTTTTATCGGGCAACAATGTTTTTTTAGCTTTTTTAAGTGATGAAAACAACTTAGGTATTAAGACCAACAACGCAACCTTACTTAAAAATATCGTTTTAAATGATGAAGTACTTTTTGATGAAAAACAAGCTCATTTGTTCTATTACTTACCTCAAAACAACATTGCTATTTTAGACTTTTGCTTGGTAAATACTTCGTTAAGCGAAAACGGCAACAAAATAAAAGTAACCTTTAACGGAACTACTTCCATTATTGTTGATAAATGGGCTTCTTATCAAATTGATGGCTTAACCCAAAACAAAAATACTATCCGAATAGAACTCATTGATAAAATAGGAAAATTAATTCCCGGACCTTTTAATGATTCGGGAGAACGTAGTTTTACCCTTAAACAAAACAGCTAACATTTTGAACAAAAATGTAACAGAAAAGAATACCCAATTCATCAAGCAAAAAGCTACGGAATTAGGTTTTTCTTTTTGCGGTATTTCAAAAGCTGAATTTTTAGAAGAAGAAGCTCCCCGACTTGAAAAATGGCTTTCCAGCAATATGCACGGCAGCATGCAGTATATGGAAAACCATTATGAAAAACGTTTAGATCCCACCAAACTAGTTGAAGGCAGTAAATCGGTTATTTCGCTAATGTACAACTACTTCCCGGAAAAAGAACAAAGAAAAGACAGCTTTCAAATTAGTAAATACGCTTACGGACAAGATTATCATTTTATTATAAAAAATAAACTTAAAACTTTTTTACAACTATTAATTGATGAAATTGGAGAAATTAACGCTCGTGTTTTTACCGACTCAGCCCCAATTTTAGAACGAGCTTGGGCAAAAAAAAGTGGACTGGGTTGGATAGGAAAAAACACCATGCTCATCAACAAAAAACAAGGCTCTTTTTTCTTTTTGGCAGAAATTATTTTAGATGTAGCATTACAATATGATGCTCCAATAAAAGATTATTGTGGTTCTTGCACAGCCTGTATTGATGCTTGTCCGACCGATGCCATTTTACCAAACAATATTATTGATGGAAGTAAATGTATTTCATATTTTACCATAGAATTGAAAGACGAGCTACTACCGAATGAACAAGTTAAAAATTTTAACGATTGGATTTTTGGTTGCGACATTTGTCAGGATGTTTGTCCGTGGAACAGATTTTCAACTCCACACCAAGAACCACTTTTTACTCCCGATAACAGGTTGTTAAGCTACAGCAAAAAAGAATGGACAGAAATTACACAAGACATTTTTAATGAAATTTTTAAAAAATCTGCCGTAAAAAGGACCAAGTTCAGCGGATTAAAAAGAAATATAGAAGCGATTTCGAAAAAGTAAGATAATTTAAACTTGTTCTTTTAAAGACAATAATTGGCCAACCAATTCAGCAACACCTTCTCCTGCTTTCTTTTGTATAAACTTGGTGTTGTTTTCTAAAAATGATGAAGGTTTTTTAGGATCTACTAAATATTTGCTACAATTAGCAGAAACAAAATTTACAATATTGGCAGCAGGATAAACATTTAACGAAGTGCCAATAACTATCAAAATAGTGGCTTTTTCACAAACTTTTGCTGCTTCAAACATGTTAGGCACAGGCTCACCAAACCATACCACATGCGGACGAAGTTGGTATCCTTTTGGACATTTATCTCCTAGTTTCAAGGTTGGTTTTTTCCAATCATAAAGCTCATCATCAAAAGTACTTCGAGCTTTTAAAATTTCTCCGTGGAGATGCAACACTTTTTTAGAACCTGCTCTTTCATGTAAATCATCAATATTTTGAGTGACAATTTGAACATCAAAATTTTGCTCCAATAAAACAAGTGATTGATGAGCTTCGTTTGGTTGTGCTTTTAACACCTGTTTTCTTCGTTCATTGTAAAAATCCAATACCAATCTTGGATTTTTATTCCAAGCTTCTGGAGTTGCTACTTGTTGTATGTCATGATTTTCCCATAACCCATCACCATCTCTAAAGGTCTGAATACCACTTTCTGCACTAACTCCGGCACCTGTAAAAACAACAATTTTTTGTTTCATGGAATTTTTTTAGATAAACAAAGCTAATGTTAGTTCAAGAACTTTGCAAATTTTTCTTTCAAGCTTATCAAAAAACATTTATTTTTAAAAAATATGTAGCTTTGTCAAAACTATAAAATTATGATACAACGAATTCAATCTTTATTTTTGTTAGTTATAGCCTTATCTGGAGTAGTTTTTCTATTTACACCAATTCTGGAAATCATTAACTATGAGAGTTTTTATACCATGGATGCATTTAATGTGTTTGAAATGGAAAACCATGCAAAAAAACCATTAAAAAGTAATATTGGCTTAGCCGTTATGAGCATCATTATCACGTTACTTTCAGGAATTATTATTTTTCTATACAAAAACAGACCGCTACAAATAAAACTTTCAAAATTTTTAATCCTGCTTTTGGCACTTGAGCTTGCTGCTTTATTTTTTTATAGTGATGCTGCAAAGTCATTTTTAAGTGAAACTCCAAAAGATCAAATTTCTATTAGTTATAAAATTGGCGTTATTATCCCTATTATCTCAATAGTTTTCGCTTACTTAACTATTCGTTTTATCAAAAAAGACGATGAATTAGTTCGTTCTGCCGATAGACTTAGATAAAAAAATTAGATAGTTTATTGATTCCTGATTTCGAAAACTTTAAGCGACAAACTTTGAGCATCTAAGCAACCTAAGTAGTTTTATTTTCGTCAGACAAAAAAATACTTAAAATTTACGTTTCAAACTAAAATTAAGGTTATATTTGTCTTTAAATCTGACACTTAACGCTAAGTATAAATACTTAAAATTCTATAAAAATGAAAAAAAATTACATTCTTTCGTCTGCAATGATGCTGTCTTTGGCGTTTTTTTCGATTACTAATACCACCAAAGCTCAAAATATTGGAATTAATGCTACAGGAGCTGCTCCAGATGCAGGTGCCATGCTAGACATCTCATCCACCAATAAAGGTTTATTAATACCCCGAGTAAATATTACTAGCTTAGCTACAATAGCTCCCATTACAGGAAGTGCTACTGTTAGTATGTTGGTATATAATACCAATGCCACTACCGGTTTAGGTTATCATTATTGGGATGGAGCTCAATGGGTAAGGCTTTCCTCTGGTGATGCTTGGCAAATTACAGGAAATAATAATACCACGTTTGGGACACACTTTTTAGGCACAACGAACGCTCAAGGATTAGATTTTAGAACAAATAACATTATTAGGTTAAGAATACCTAATGCCAATCAGGTTCATGCTAATTCCAACGGAACTACTGCATTACCTTTCTATTCTTGGGCAAATGATGCAAATACAGGAATGTCTAGCCTAGCTGCTGACCAGTTAAACTGGTCAACTGGTGGTGGTGAAAGATTACGACTTACTAACACCCAATTAGCTACTACTTTTAGTGGTACTGCTGGTGCTCCTGCCTACTCTTTTACTACAGATACCGATATAGGCATGTATAGAGCAACCACTAATGCATTAGGATTTTCGACTGCTGGTGTGGAAAGGATAAGAATCGGAGACTATACAGGAAGTATTGGTATCGGAAGAGTTCCTTGTTGTGGGTCTTTAGGGGGACCTATAGTTGATATTTACGAACCTATGGAAGTAGGTAATGACGCAGGAACAAACCGACAAGCTAGAATTGGTTATTGGTACGGTGGAGATGTTGCTATTGACCCTGAGTCAGACAGCTGGGGATATGTAGGTTATAGTACAAGAGCATGGTGGAGGATGTATTCTTATGGATATATTAATGTTTCTGAAAGAAGCAAAAAGAAAGATATCATCCCAATCAATCATTATGAGAATATTGAAAATATCATCATGCAAGATATTGAGAAAATTAATCCATCACTTTATTATTATAAACAACAAAACAACACTCCTTCATCATCATTTGACACAAGATATCGTCCTCACTTTCAATTAGGAGTAATTGTTGATGAATCTCCTGATTACGTATTAAATGAAAGTTTTACGGGAGTAGATATTTATGCTATAGCGTCACTTTCTTTAGCAGGTGTTAAATATAACCATAAAAGAATTAAAGAAATTGAAAGTAAATTGACTAATTCTTTAACTATAAATGATTTTGGAAGTGTTTCTGAAAATAATAATAAGGTACACGTTAAGTATAGTGATGAATTTGTATCACAACTTAACGGTACAGTACCAACAATCAATATAACTCCAATAAGTGAAAAAGAAATATCATTACGTATAATTCAAAAAACTAGCAATGGTTTTATAGTTGCAACCAATTCAGATGAAGAGGTAATCTCTTTTGATTGGATTGCAATCGCTAAAATCAACACTATAAAAGAAAATCAAAATTCAGACTCAAGTACTATTGATGATAGCTTGTTAAAGAAGATTCATTTAACTCCTGAAGAAAAACAAAAAGTCATTGAACATTACTCTAATATTAAAAATTCTTTAACTCCACAATCAGAATAACCCCATGAAAAAACTACTTTTCATATCCTTACTGTTACTACCGGGAATAACTTTTTCTCAAGCCCGTTTAGTTCTAAATAACAATGGATACATCAACATTGAAAACAATGCTTATTTGGTAATTGACAATGGTGCTGCCAATGCTATTACTTTAACAGGAACTGGTGGGAACATTTTATCTGAAAACGAAAGAGATTTGGTAAAATGGAACGTGGGCAATGCTACAGGGCTTCATATTGTACCTTTTACCAACACCAACGGTGTAAAAGTACCTGTAGAAATTAATATTACTACAGCAGGAAGTGCTGGAGGAGCTCTATTACTATCAACCTATAGAACAAACAACATGAACGCTCCATGGCCATCTGTTGCTCCGGCTGTCACTAATATGTGTTCTCCGATAATTCAAGCAGATGCCTCACTATTTGTTGTAGATCGTTTTTGGAGAATTGATGGTAATTCCTATGCTACCAAACCTGCGGCTACATTAAGTTTCGGTTATGATTTCGGAAATGAATCAGGTGGTGCAAACACTATTAACGAAGCCAATTTACAAGCTCAACGATTTAATCCAACAACAGGTTCAGGCGTTAACACTTGTCCATTCCCTTCTCCTCCACCTGGACCCGGAGGTCATTGGGAAGGTTTGTTATTTGGAACTGTAAATACAATTACTGACAGAGTTAACAATGCTGTAATTAGTTCAGCAGATTTTTTTAAAGATTGGATTTTAGTGGATAATTCATCTCCATTACCCGTATCTTTACTAAATTTTGATACTGATTGTGAAAATGAACTTGTAGTACTTAATTGGTCCACTGCTTCTGAAATTAATAATGACTATTTTGTTATTGAAAAAAGTACAGATGCAATCAACTTCTTCCCTATTGCTACTGTACAAGGGAACGGAAATAGTAACACAATGATTAATTACTCTTATACAGATAATACTCCTAATTATACTACAAGCTATTACCGTTTAAAACAAGTTGACTTTAATGGTACATTTGAATATTTTGATGTTGTCGCTTCAACTTGTACTTCTAACAATAACTTTAATGTAAATCAAATTATCTTAAGTGATAATGTTTTTCAATTCAATGTAACAGCAACCGAAAATGAAAAATTAAACATCTACTTATATGATTATAGAGGCAGATTGATTACAAATGAAGTTAAGTTAGTAACCAAAGGCTCAAACCAACTCAACCTTAACAACCTCAGTTTAAGCAATAGTATTTATATGCTTAACATTGTTGGTGAGAAAAATCATTATTCCTCTAAGTTATTTAAACAATAACTACAGATTAAACGACATAAAAAAAGTCCGATAGAAATTTCTATCGGACTTTTTTTTAGCTTTAGATTCTTTTTCTCTAAGTAATATAATTTTATTGTGTAATAAGCACTTTCTTGGTAATTACTTCTGTAGCCGTATTAACAACCAATGCATATTGTCCTTTAGGGAAACCTGAAATGTCTAACGATAATTTTTCATTCGAATAATTTTGATTAGACTCCAAAACAACTTCTCCTAAAATATTTATTAATCTATAAGACAATACAGCAACATTTGAAGCTATTGTCACATTTAACACATCTTTTGCAGGGTTTGGATATATGGTTAGTTTTTCACCACCATTAGCCTCATCTATAGAAGTTGTACAACCCGTCCCATTCCAATGATTAACACCGTAATCTACTGTCCCGCCATTACCGTTATAAGTATAAGTTGGATTTCCACAAACAAAGTCTCCTGCTGTCCATATCCCTTTACTAACTGCCACAGCTTCTCTACCATGTCCTCCAGATTTCCATTGAACAAAGTCCAATAAGTTAGAAGTATTATTAAAGTCTGTTGTATTCGGAGCATATAATGCTAAATCAGCACCAGCAGCATCAAGAGAACCTCCTTGTACCCATGCAGTTTGCATAGAACCAAGAGAAGATGGATTTCCAGCAATTACCGTCATTGAACCAACCGTAAAATTGGTTAATTTAGAAGACAAAATATGACTAGTAATATCTACAGTTGTGGAGCCATAATTTCTAATAAATACTAAGTTTTGATTAGGATCTACTCCTGTAATTCTAATTTGAGAAAAAGAGTCTACTGTTGTTGTTAAAGCTAAAACAACAATTAATGTTTTAAATAAATTTTTCATGATAAAAACGATTAAATTAATACACCCTCCACCGACAAAATTATATAAAACATCGATTAAATCTTGTTTTTATTACATAAAATTTAAGCTCCATCAAAATCACCAGCATTAAACCCTTGATTTCTATCTGTTTTAGAAGGCTTAATATTTTTAACTGGAGTTTTTCTAGTAATCGTATCAGCTGCTAATAAACTTGCTTGAATTTGAGTTTGTAAATCTCCAACTGTAGTTGGCGAATAAGGCATAAAAATAGTATTAACTCCTTGCTCCGAAAGCTTTCCAACAGTATCGTAATGTTGTGTCATAAACAACATATTCATAACTTGCTGTCCGGTCACACCATCTTCCATTGCTCCTCTAACCTCTTCAACGGATTGCTTCATCCCATTAGCAATAGCAATTCGCTGATCGGCTATTCCCTTTCCTTGAAGTTTTTTACTTTCCGCTTCGGCTTCGGCAGCTTTTACTACTTTAATTTTTTCTGCTTCAGCATATTCTTTTGCTGCTTCTTTCATACGTTTGGCAGCATTAATTTCATTCATGGCATGTTTTACCTTAGAATCAGGGTCTATATCTGTTATTAACGCCTTAATAATTCTAAACCCATACTCTTCCATTACATCTGCTAATTCAATTTGAACTGCTTTTGCAATTTTATCTTTTTCACTAAACACATCATCTAAAAACATATTAGGCACTTCAGAACGAATAGAATCAAATACGTAAGATTGTATTTGACGTGCTGGATCGTCAAATTTATAAAAAGACGTTTGAATTCCCTCTTTAGTTTCAACAACATAATACTGAACGGAAACGATTAACCGTACAAACACATCGTCTTTCGTTTTCGTTTCTACATCAACAGGTAGTTCCATTACTTTTAAGTTTACACTTCCTGCTTTTTTATCTATTATAGGAATTTTTAAGTTAAACCCTGCTGTTGCCACTCTTTGGAATTTACCAAATCTTTCAATAATCGTTGCTGTTTTTTGTTTTACTACAAAAAAAGAACCTGAGATAAAAAGTATTCCTAATACAATATAAATTATTGGGGTAATTGAAAATGCTTCTATATTCATAATTTGTTACAGTTTTAATTAATTATTTACTTGACAGCAAGATACTCATTTCTTTTTGAATTTTTGCTGCTTCATTTCTCGACTTTTGAACAAAATCTTTATCGTTTCCAGCATAAATTATTGCTCTTGAAGAATTGATTAACAGCCCTACATCTTCATTCATTCCATACTTACAAACCTCTGCCAAAGAGCCTCCTTGAGCCCCTACACCCGGAACAAGTAAAAAACTTGATGGCACTATCTTTCTAATGGCTTCAAGCATTTGTGGACGTGTAGCACCAACAACGTACATTAGTTGCCCATCATTACCCCATTGTTTAGATGTTTTTAAAACTTTTTCAAACAAAAACTCTTCATCTTGCTTAAAAAACTGGAAGTCATCTGCACCTTTATTTGAAGTTAATGCTAACAGTATTACCCATTTATTTTCGAAAGTTAAAAATGGTTTTACAGAGTCTTCTCCCATGTATGGAGCAACTGTTACTGAATCAAAATCCATGTTTTCAAAAAAAGCTTTAGCGTACATAGCTGAAGTATTACCTATGTCTCCTCTTTTAGCATCTGCAATGGTAAATTGTTCTTTAGGAATATACTCCAAAGTCTTTTGCATGGCTTCCCAACCTTTTAACCCCATACTTTCGTAAAATGCAGTATTTAATTTATACGATACACATAAATCATGAGTAGCATCTATTATTTGCTTATTAAATTCAAAAATAGGGTCTTTTTCTTTTAGTAAATATTGAGGAATCTTAGTAATATCAGTATCTAAACCAATACATAAAAAGGATTGTTTCGATTGAATTTGCTGTATGAGTGCTTGTCTGTTCATCTTTATTTCAAATTAATATTCTGTTTTTTTATAATCACGCATTTGTTGAATAGGCTCAATAATATTGTAATCTTTCCATATATTGTCATTAAATTGATCAACGTATATAATTTTAAAAGTATCCTTTTGTTTAAAGTTAGCATAAGTTTGATTACTAATTTTTATTTCATCAATAACCATTACTTCAAAAGAACTTTCCTCGCGCGAAATCATATTCAATCCAACTTTAATCTCATTAAGTTCTTTATCTATCAAAAATCGTTTTCTTTTCTTTATTAAAGATACATTTCTGTCAAAACTAATTTTATTTCCTGTTTTTTGGGCATAATATTTTAATTGATAACTATCATCTTTTTTCTCAAAATAAATAGATATATCTAATTGATTTAAAGTATAACCTACCCCAAATAGTTGAATATTTGTACCAGTTTTACCTTCATCGTATTTGAAATCTGCTTTTACTAGTGCATAAGTATTTGTTGTAATATAAACTCTACCCGTTAATTCACCGTTCTTTTTAGGTTTAAAATCTATAATAAAAACATCTTCACCATTTACTTTTGTACCTCCAACAAGAGTGTATTCATAATTTCCAGTGTTATGTAAAAAATCCCACTTTTTTTTATCGTCTAATAAATTATTAAAACGTTTTTGCAACCTTTCTGCATAAGTTTTTATTGTAAAATTGTTTTTATGAAACTCACTTAAGGAATCCAAATCAGCATCCGGATCTGTTATTTCAGTATCAATTTTACCTCCAATAATTCCACTTTTTAACTTCCAGTATTCATTTTCTTTGGTATTAGCAAAAAGGTTCGTAAACACTTTTTCAAGTTGGTCTAAATCTGCCACACTTTTATCTTTAAGACGAACCAACTTTATTGGACTAATTTTCAAGGTGTCATTTTTATTGTCTGATGTATAAATATCTCCTAAAAAGTCGGTATAAGAAAGAGATTGTTTTGGTATTTTCTGCTCCAACACTTTGGTCATTTTTTCATCCAAATGACTAAAAGAGCTTTTTTTAAAGTGAATATCAACTTTATCTACATTAGAGATATAACGTTGTCGGATAAATAATCGTTTTTTTGCTAGTGTACTTTTGTAATTCTTATCTTTATTTAATAAAACATTTTTTATTATTTCTTTAGCGTTGTAATCTTTTGAGAAAACAAAGAATTCACTTAAACTAATTATTTCTTCTTTTAAATAAACATATGAACCTTGTTGCAAATCACAAACACATATTTTTTTTTGCTCGTAGCCAATGTAGTGAAAATTAAGCGTATCGGATTTATCTGCATTTTTAATAAGAAAATAACCTTTTTCGTTAGTAGGAATCACTTTATTTTGTCCCACAATAACAATATTTGCATACGGTAATGGTGCATTGGTATTTTCATCTAAAAGAGTTCCTGTAAAGCTAATCAAATTCGATTTGTCGGTTTGAGCTACACTACTTAAAACAAGCAATAAACAAATTAGAGAAGTATAAAGTTTTTTATTCCACATTAGCTTCTTTTCATTATTTATTGTTTTTCATCTATCACTCAATTCCTGCTTGGAGTTTTTCTGCATTTTCTGCCAATTTTAATGCTTGAATTATTTCATCAATATCTCCAGCAATTATAGCATCTAAGTTATATAAGGTTAATCCTATTCGGTGGTCGGTAACTCTACCTTGAGAATAGTTATAGGTTCTAATTTTGGCAGATCTATCACCTGTAGAAACCTGAGATTTTCTTTCGGCAGCTCTTGCTTGCTCTCGCTTTATAACCTCAGCTTCATATAATTTGGTACGTAAAGCAGTCATTGCCATTTCGTAATTCTTTAATTGGGAACGAGCTACTTGTCTTTCAATAACAATTCCTGTTGGAATATGGGTTAACCTAACAGCTGTTTCTACTTTATTTACGTTTTGTCCTCCGGCACCTCCCGAACGATAAGTATCTCTTTTAATGTCGTCTTTTCTAATTTCTATATCTACTTCTTCTGCTTCAGGCAAAACGGCAACTGTAACTGCCGAAGTATGAACTCTTCCTTGTGTTTCTGTTTGAGGCACACGTTGTACACGATGTACACCCGATTCAAATTTCAATATTCCATAAACATCATCCCCTTCAACAGAAAAAGATACTTCCTTAAATCCCCCAGATGTACCTTCACTCATAGACAAGATCTCCATTTTCCAACCTTTTCTTTCAATATATTTAGAATACATTCTAAATAAATCTCCAACAAAAATAGATGCTTCATCCCCTCCTGTTCCTGCTCTTATTTCAACAATAGAGTTTTTGCTATCTTCTTCATCTTTTGGAACAAGCATTAGTTTTATTTCTTCCTCTAACTTTTCTTTCTCATCATTCAGCTCTTCAATTTCTGCCTTAGCCATCTCTATAAAGTCTCTGTCTTTTTCAGTTTTAAGCAGTTCTTTGGATGAAGCAATATTATCTATTACCGATTTATATTTTTTATAGGTTTTTACAATTTCTTCTAAATCTTTGTATTCTTTATTCAACTTCACATATCGTTTCATGTCGGAAATAATCTCTGGGTCAACAATTTGCTCCCCTATCTCCATGAAACGGATGTTAATGGCTTCTAATTTTTTTAACAAGGTACTCATTTCTATAATTTAATGATAAACAAATTCTCCAAAGACACTCTTTATGGTCAGTTTTTTCTCTCCTTTTTCAACTACTTTCCCAATAACTTGGGCATCAACATTAAATGATTGAGATATACCAATAATTTCATTAGCTATTGCTTGTGGAACATACAACTCCATTCTGTGTCCCATATTAAAAACTTTATACATCTCTTCCCAACTAGTTCCTGATTGCTCTTTAATTAATTTAAATAATGGTGGTGTTTCTAACAAATTATCTTTCACTATATGTAAGTTATCTACAAAATGTAAAATTTTAGTTTGTGCACCTCCACTACAATGCACCATTCCGTGAATTTGTTTTCTGTGTTTTTCTAACACTTTTTTAATAATAGGTGCATACGTTCTAGTTGGAGAAAGTACTAGTTTTCCTGCATCAATATCAACACCTTCTACTTTGTCGGTTAATTTTTTTGAACCCGAATAAACCAACTTTTCAGGCACTTTATTATCATAGGTTTCAGGAAATTTTTCTGCAACAGACTTGTTAAAAACATCATGCCTGGCCGAAGTTAGACCATTACTTCCCATTCCTCCATTATATTCTTTTTCATAACTGGCTTGTCCGTACGAAGCCAAGCCGACAATTACATCTCCAACTTGAATATTCGCATTATCAATAACGTCTTCTTTTTTCATTCTACAAACTACTGTAGAATCGACAATAATTGTCCTTACCAAATCACCAACATCTGCTGTTTCTCCACCCGTAGAATAAATTCCAATTCCATTACTCCTTAATCCTTCCAATAATTCTTCAGTACCATTAATAATTTCGGAAAGTACTTCACCAGGAATTAAATTTTTATTTCTACCAATAGTAGATGAAAGTAAAATATTATCAATTGCACCCACACACAACAAGTCGTCAATATTCATTATTAAAGCATCTTGAGCTATTCCCTTCCAAACAGATAAATCACCGGTTTCTTTCCAATATGCATAAGCTAAAGATGACTTAGTTCCAGCACCATCTGCATGCATTACTACACAATGATTTTCACTCCCAGTTAATGTATCAGCTACAATTTTACAAAACGCTTTAGGAAACAATCCTTTATCAATATTTTTAATAGCATTATGTACATCTTCTTTAGAGGCTGAAACACCCCTTTCCATATATCTTTCTGATTTATTATCTTCTATCATTTTCAAAATTTTATATATAAAAAAAGCATCCACCAATTAAGGCGGATGCTTTAAGTATTATGTAAGAAAACTAGTTTTCTTTAGGAGTAGCATTTTTAGGAACAAAGTCTGTGCTTATTACTTTAAAGTC
>DATCTM010000074.1:0-55023 GCA_036567945.1 Vicingaceae bacterium | reverse complement strand
ACTAACTAATAACCATTAACTTTTAATCAACACATGGGAGAAATATCCTCCGGAAATATTAATAACGTAGAAGTGTGCTTTTCTCCGGCATTATTTCCAAGCTATTTTGATAATAACAATTGCGTGGTAGTAGTAATAGATATATTAAGAGCTACCTCTGCCATTTGTGCTGCTTTTGAAAATGGGGTTAAAGGACTTATACCGGTAGAATCTGTGGAGCAAGCTATCGCCTACAAAGAAAAAGGTTTTTTAGTGGGAGCAGAAAGAAATGCTCAGGTAATGGATGGATTTGATTTTGGAAATTCTCCGTTAACCTTCTCCGACAAAAAGTTTAAAGACCAAACCGTTGTGCTTACCACAACTAACGGAACAAAGGCCATACATGCAGCTAAAAATGCTCATAAAGTAGTTATAGGAGCTTTTACTAACTTAGATGCCGTTTGCGATTATATTGAAAAGCAAGATAAAGATGTGTTGCTTTTATGTGCCGGATGGAAAGATAGGTTTAACTTAGAAGATTCTCTTTTTGCAGGAGCAGTAGTAGAAAAAATAAGCAAAAATTTACGTTTTACCGATTTGGGCGATGGAGCTATAGGAGCACTTAATTTATACAAAAATGCCAAGGGTAAATTATTTGAGTTTTTAGGGGAATCTTCTCACAGAAAACGATTGAGTAATTTAAATTTGGAAGAAGATATTGTTTATTGCTTAACTTTAAATAAATCTAAATTAGTTCCTGTACTTAAGGGAGATACATTAGTTTTAGAAAATAATGAGGAAACTGTTTCTGTTGGTCAGTTAGCCTAGCAAAAATTAGGATGAAATTTTTCTACAAATATTTATTTCTTGTAGTGCTTTTCTTAATTGGAGCGTACTACATTTATCAACCATCTATTTATTCTTGGGGATTTTTTGGGCATAAAAAGATTAACCGAATGGCAGTTTTTACCTTGCCGCCCGAAATGATTAAGTTCTACAAAAAAAACATAGAATACATTACCGAACATGCTGTTGATCCGGATAAAAGACGTTATGCCGTTGAAGGAGAAGCTCCCAGGCATTACATTGACATTGACCATTATGCTGAAGACGGGCAAGATCCTTTTGAGGTAATGCCCAAAAAATGGTTCGATGCGGTAGATAAATTTACCGAAGATACTTTACAAGCTTATGGAATTGTGCCTTGGCACGTTAACTTTATGGTGTTACAACTTACTAAAGCGTTTGAAGCAAAAGATTACGATAGAATTATTAAAGTTTCAGCAGATCTAGGACATTATATTGGCGATTCGCATGTGCCGTTGCATACTACTAAAAACTACAACGGACAATTAACCAATCAAAAAGGCATACACGGTTTTTGGGAATCTCGTTTGCCTGAGTTAAAACACGAAGAGTATGATTATTTTGTGGGTAGAGCAAAATATGTTGATGATGTGTTGGAAGACGTATGGGGAGTAGTAAAACTTAGTTTTGCTGCTAAAGATTCTGTGTTGGGTTTTGAGAAACAATTGAACGATGAATTTCCTGCCGATAGAAAATACAGTGTAGAAAATAGGGGAGCAGCTTTAATGAAAGTGTATTCCGAAGAATATTCAGATAGGTACCACGAAATGCTAAATGGAATGGTAGAGAGACGTTTAACGGCATCTATAATAAAAGTAGGTAGTTATTGGTACACAGCTTGGGTAAATGCCGGACAACCCAATTTAGATGAGTTATTAGAGAAAAAGCCTTCTAAAAAGTTTATTGAAGAAGCAGAAGAATTAGACAATTCTTACAACAGCAATAAAATTAAAGGTAGAGAACACGACCATTAATGGTTTATAGTTCAGTTTTTTTGAATGTAAATTCTTCTACCCATTTTTTATCTCCACTGTGTAGATTAAGCTTTATAGTTAACTCATTTTCTTTTCTACTATAAGTCAATCCATTAAAATAAGCTGTTGTTCCTTCAATTTTTATTAATTCAAAAGTTATCCATTTATCTTTTTCTTCCCAAGGGGTTAAATCTTTGCTAAAATGTTTTAATTTTAATGATATGTTGCTATCCAGCTGCTCAATAACCATGTATTCTGTAAAAACAACCTTTCCATCTTTTGAATAACGAAAAATTCCTTGCATGGCATTATCCATCTGAGGCATCCAAACTTCATCACAAGTTCCGCCTAAACCTTCTCCTGTCCACAGTTCGGTTAACCATGTTAATTCACTTAATTGGTGCTTTTGCTTTACGATAGTAGAGTCTAATGTTAATACTTCTTGACTAAAAGCTGCTGTACTAATAAGTAATAAGCTTACAATAGAGATGAGTTTGGATTTCATATATCAGGGTTTAAAGAAGTTTTATAGCGGCAATATTTTTTTGAAAATCTTCACCAGTATTATTGATTACTAAAATACTGAACGATTTTTTTGCTGTGGTGATAATATATTGAGTTGTATAATTAGTAAATTCATTAACAATTGTTTCGTATTTCACTTTTAGAATTCTCACATTAGAATTTGATAAGTAATTACTTTCTAACCTTGTATACTGAATGTTTCTAGGAATCCATTCGTTTTCAAGTTGTCTTTCAAGTAAATAAAGATATTGTCCTGCTGTTTTTTTATCAAAATAAGTATGTTCGGCACCTAAAATCAATAGTTGATTAAATACATTACTAGAATCTACAAAAATAATGAAGCCTTTATTGGATTTTTCAAATTCCTTAATATTGTTTAGATGTATTTGAGTGTTTTCATCAATAAAATCAATAACTGAAGTAAGTTCTTCATGGTTGGTTTTAAAGTAATATTTTGGTAACTGAATTTTTATTTTTGCAAAATCAATGGTTAGCTTAGTGAGTTCTTCAGTTATTGTTTGATCTTGTTTTGACAAACTATCGGTTATGGTTTTATTTATTTTGTGGACAGCATAATCATCACACGAAATAGAAGTAACGCTAATTAAAAAGAGTATAGGAGAAAAAATTAAGAGACTATTTTTCATTTATTTTAGTGTTTGTATTTATAGCTGAGAAGTTGAATTGTAATTTAATTATTTAGACTTTAACATTTTTAAAGATGCCCATGATAGAAATAGTATTAATAATATTAGAATTCCCCATAACCAACCATCGTTAGAGAATAATGGTTGTTTAACTTGTTCTTTTTCATGAATAATTTTTTCTTCTTCAGAAAGTTTTAATTCTGTTAAATCTGTAGGTATTTTATCTTTAAAATTCACAATGTCGTAAGAAGGAGCAGAAGAAGATGTATTGCCATAATACAAAAAGTAATCACTTGATAAATCACTAAATCGAGCAATTAACTTATAAACAAATCCTTTTGTTGTAACAGTATCAATTGTTAGAGGAGCATTGTTGTTATTGTAAATAATAATTTTAAGCTTATTTAAAGATATTGGATTGAAATTAAATTCATTGGCTTCAGTTGAGCTCATAATACTACTTGTTAAGGTAGTGTAGTTGTAAATCCAACCTTTTTCAGTTTGCACACTGTCTTTTAATTGTTTAATAATAATAGGTCGGTAATAGTCTAAAGTATCAGCAACAGTTAAACTAAGTTTGTTAATAGGATATTTATTGTGAAGTTCAATGTCAATTTCCGTAGTGGTGTTATTATTTTTTTGAGCCATTTTTTTTATAGCACACCGGTGTAGTGCTATTTTTTCAATTGTTTGTAATGATAGGGTGGCTTTTTTCAAAATAGGAACTTCATTGCTTTTAATGCTTATTCGGTAGTAGTTGTAGTTGGATTTAGGAAACTTAATATTAGTATAGTTAAAGTCAATTTCATTATTATGAATAGATAAAACCCTATATTTTTTGTGAATTGTAAACCATTCATTTTGGTTGTTACTGCCTTCTAAATGAATATTCCAATCAAAGTTTTTATTTTCGAAGCTTAAATTGATTTCGTTAATAATTTTATCAATCGGAGTTTCAAATGTCCAGAAATAGCCATTTTGGTTGTTAGAAGCATTAATTAATTTAAAAGAAATCTCCTTGTATGTATATTCATTTGATGGTATCGATACAATAAAAGGTACTTCTGAGGTATCATTTGTAGCGTTAAACCCTATAATTCGTAAGTCGGAAAAGTTGGTATTAATGCTGCTAAATATAGCCTCAGGTAAAACCACTTCATGCCATAAATTAGATGGCGGAGATAACTTCCTTTTATAATTATGATTTTCAATCTGAGCGTATAGACCAGAAAAACACAAAAGAAATATCAGGAAGGTTAAACTAACTTTTGGCTTCATCAGAAATTAATGTTTTATACTTGTTGTACAAGAATGAAATGATTAATAAAAGTACACCTAAAGAAACAAACACTATTGTTTTTGCTATGGTATTTAAGTGTGAAATATCGTAGAAGAATAACTTAATTAACGTAATTGAAAACAAACTTATAGCACCTATTCTTAAATATTTTCTCTTTTTCACTAACCCCAAAATAATAAGTAATAAAGCATAAATTCCCCACAAAATACTTATGCCGAGTTTATATGATTGCGAAGAATTGAAATAATCCATCCAATGAATTAATTCACTACTGGCAACCCATAAAATACAAGTGTGTAGAATCAATTCGAAAGGAATAGAGAGCTTAATTTTAATGTAAGCTTGTTTTATTTCTTTATAGGTTACATAAAGAATAAGTGCTAAAAATAAATAAGCAATATACCTTATCCAAAGGTTAAAAGCACTTGCTTCATAATACTCCATGGTATGATAAAGGTAAGAAGTTCTTAATGCACTTAGAATATAAAGTCCTTGGGTAAGGAAGATTAATACCGTAAAAAAGTTGAGGATTAAATTAGTACCTCCTAAAATTGGATTCTTAGTCTTTTTAATATTAAAAATAGTTAGAAGAGAGAAAAATAACATGGAGAAAATAATTACAAACAATGATTTAAACCTTAATAAATCATAATTATTAATGCTTGTGTCATAATCACCCCCTTCAACTTGTTGAATTATCTCTGAGCTATTGTACAGTTGTTGCCAATAATTAGTAATTTCTATTCTAAGTGTAAAATACAATGAAAAGAGAAATATAAAAATGGCTGAAATTTTTATCATGTGACCAAAAACATTACTATTACTACTTTCTGAATGGTTTTTAATGTTTTTGTACGAGAAATAAGTAATGAGACCAAAAGCAACAGAAAATAATAATGAAGTAAGAAAATGAATGTTTACACATGCAGTTATCTTATTATACGAAAATAGATAATGATAACTTTCCCAATCTTGTAGAAGACTAAAAAAAGCAAGTAGCATTACAGGAAATGACAGGTTGCGATACGTTTTTATATTGTTTTGAGTGCCAATTAAAAACAATACAGCAGCTTCTCCCGCCCATAATAAAGAAACCCAGTTGCCGTCTAATTGTACCGGAATAGTTATGGTGATGAAAGTAAGTACCAAACCAACCAATAAATGAAATAAGTTTTTGTCGGCAAGTTGTTGTTTGTAAATAACAAATACAGTAATAAAGTGAATAAGAGCATTAAATATAGTGAATAAACCTAGTAAATTATCGGTGTTGTTATTATTAGTAAAAATGTTATAACCTAAACCGTAAAAAATGAAGGCATTAATAAGTAATAAAACCACATCGCTGGCATTAAACTTCTCTTTAGTTATTAGTTTATATGACAAAAATGTAATATAAAATATGGTAAAAAAGATAGTTAAAAAAGATAGGGCTAAAGTAAAGTGTACATCATTTTCGTACTTAAATAAAAACCATGATAAAAATATTAACCAGGTAAAACCAAATGCCGAATAATATAAAGGTTTCCAATATTTTTTAAATGAAATATAGAGAATACCTATATTGATAATGGTCATATAGCTAAATAAAATCATTACTTTTCCGGAGCCATCACTTAGTAAAAATGGTACAGCATAAGCTCCAATTAGACCAATATGAGCAATGACCTGAAGGTTGTATTGTAATGCAGCTAACACAGTAAAAATGGTAAATAAAACCATTAGTCCAAATGAAATTTCTTGAGACATTAAGCCATATAAACTATAGGCTACAAAAGTTATAAAATACATTATTGTCATAGCACCACTTAATAATACAGCGCTATAGCTTTTGTATTTTTCTTTTAATTTAAACCCAATACCAAGAAGAGCAAAACCAAATAAATAACCTAGTATAATTCGCGTTAGAGGATTGATTAAATTGTTATCAATGGAATATTTTGCTCCAATAGCAACTCCAATAACAGTAATTAATATGCCTATTTTATTGATTAGATTTTCTCCAATAAAGCGTTCAATGTCTGTTTTTTTCTTAACTTTTTCTTGTGGTGGTAAAGTGCTTTCAGGTTTTACGGGGATTATTGGAGGAGGCGTTTTTATTTCCTTAGTAACATTAATTTCAGGTGTTGGAGGTGTATCTAACGGCTCTTTAGCTTTGAAGTGTCGGAGATTAGATATTTCAGTTTTTAAATGGTTAATTTCCTCGCTAAAATCTTGATGTTTCTTTTGAAGCTGCTCTAATTTTACTAGTAGTTGAGCTATTTTATCATTTTCATTTTCCATTTAAGCTTTTTTGTTAGGTCTTAAATTAAATTACTTGAGGAATACTTAATCAAATATAAAACATTCTTTTTAGAAACCAATTTTTTAGAGGAAATAAAAAAAGCTGTCCGAGTTGGGCAGCTTTTTTACAAATTTATGAAAAGAAGGTTATTCTTCTACTTCAATCATTTTGAAAGGAACATTAATAATAGCCTGATAATCTTCGCCTGCTTCTAACATATCCTCATCATCTTCTTCGTAATACCAGTTAATGATTACTTCGCTATTACCATTAATTGCTTCTAATTTCTTTAAAACATCCAAAACACATTTTGAAGAACTCGTGTTAAAATATTCCAATTGAATATCAACCGTTGTTTTAGATTGTGGGCTATTGTTATACGCATCTAATCCTTCAATTAAAGGCTTGTAAAACTCAATAGAGTTTTCAGGAATAGATCTCCCTCTTAATAACAAATATCCTTCACCAGGTTTAAATTCAATTGTTGGTGTTTTTGGTGTTCCTTCTAAAATTAATACTTCCATATCTCAATTTATTATTTATTTAACTTTTTCTTCTTTTTCTTCTTTGTTTTTGTTTTGAGCAACTTTTACATTTAAACTAAAGAATGTAAGTTTATCATCAACATTATCAAAGCGATATTCTAATTTTTTTCCTGATTTTCTGGCAATATCTATCATTCCTAGACCTCCGCCTCCTTTTGAAGACATCTCTCCATTATTTAAAACTTCTTTATAGTAGGTTTTAAGTTGTAAGCTGTCCATAGCATTAATTGTGTCTAACCTTTTTTTCATAGGTTCAACATTGTCTTTAACCATATAATTCCCAGTCATAATAGAGTACTCATCGTTTTCTTTTTTAATCATAAACAAAGCACTCTTTTCATTAATAGGGGTAGTTAAATCATCATTTTCTAAGTGGTGGTAAAGATTTTGTAAACATTCTACTAAAATGTTGTAAACTTTCTTCTTAACAACGGGGGGCTCTTCCAGGGTATCCATCTTAGACTCCATTATTTGAAGTATAGAGGTTAATAAATCGGACGTAACTTCTCCTTTAAAAGAAAGCATTATATTGCCTTCCTCCATTTTAGTATAAAAATCATGTATGTTCTCCATCAACTAAAATTTTCGATTTCAAAGATATTAAATCAAAATTATTTAACAAGTTTTTTTAGTATTATTTTAATTTAATGTAAAAAAATATGCCATTAATAGATGAAAAAAAATGTTTCAGCGAAATACAGTCTTGTTTTTAGCCTATAATCATTAATTAACAGCAAGTTAAAATCTTGTATAAAAGTAATGCTTTTTACTGCATAGATTAATACTTTTGTCTTTTAATTATAAAGATGGAGGAAATTTTAGATAATAAAAATTGGTTTGAGGCTTGGTTTGATACTCCATACTATCATCTTTTGTATAAAAATAGAAATGCTAAAGAGGCTAGTTTTTTTATTAATAATTTAATAGATTACTTATCTCCTCCTAAAAATACTTTTTTGCTTGATGCTTGTTGTGGAAAAGGAAGGCATGCACTTTATATAAATCAGCTTGGTTTTTCTGTAGATGCTTTTGATTTATCGGCTAACAATATTAAACATGCTAAACAGTACGAAAATAAAAAATTGCATTTTTTTGAAAATGATATCAGACAACCATTAAATCAACATAAATATAACATTGTATTTAATTTGTTTACCAGCTTTGGTTATTTTGACAATGAAGCAGATAATATACAAGCAATTAAAGCATTGTCGGATAGTTTAAAGGATGACGGAGTGCTGGTGATTGATTTTCTTAATGCTCAAAAAGCCATTGAAACGATGGTAAGCAAAGAAGAAAAAAAAGTAGATGATTTAACTTTTAAAATTAAGCGTAAGGTTAAAGATGGATTTATTGTAAAACAGATTTCTTTTGAAGATAAAGGCAGAAAATTCAGTTTTGAAGAAAAAGTTAAAGCACTTTATCAAAAAGATTTTATTAATTACTTTAATCTTGCAGGATTAAAACTAATTAAGATTGCCGGAGATTACCAATTAAATGATTTTGATATTCATTTGTCAGACAGACTAATACTTTTTGCTAAAAAATAAACTTATGGAAACGAGTTATACTTATCTTATTCTTTTTTTAGCAGCTTTTTTAAGTGGTGGAATTATAGTGTTTGTAAAACCTAAAATAGGCTTGTCGCTAAAGTTATTATTATCTTTTAGTGGAGCGTATTTATTGGCACTTTGTTTTTTACACCTTATTCCCGAATTGTATGTAGCACCATCTTTTCAGGTAGGACTTTTTATTTTAATTGGTTTTGTTTTTCAATGGTTTTTAGAAGTTTTTTCAAAAGGAATAGAACATGGTCATTTTCATACACACTCACACGAGACTAAATCAGTATTTCCCTATGCTATCTTTTTAAGTTTGTGGTTACATTCTTTTGTAGAAGGAATGGCACTTATAGAGCCGGAACATCATCACCATCACGACCATGAAAATTCTTCTTTATTATTAGGTATAGTAATACATAAAATTCCAATAGCCATTGTATTAGCTTCTTTATTATTAGCTCAGGTAAAAAACAAAATGGTTATCATTGGCGGAATAGTAATGTTTGCTATTTCTGCACCTTTGGGTTTGTACTTAGGGCAGTATTATGGAAATTTGTTTTTAGAGGACATAACAGTGCTAATGGCATTAGCAGTAGGAGTATTTCTACATATTTCTACTACCATTTTATTTGAATCTACCGAAAACCATAAGTTCAACTTTAAAAAGTTCGGTGTTATTATTCTAGGGTTTATTTTAGCTATTGTTACGCTTTAATTTAATGATTAAAAACGCTTCAATTTCCAATATTAATGATTTAGTAATTATTTCCAAAAAATGTTTTGGAAACAATTACCTTACACATAGTTACTTCAAATCATCTATTGAAAGTAAAACCAGTTATTGTTGGGTAAAAATTATAGAAAAAAATATTGTTGCTTTTTTGATAGTAGAAACAATGGATAATCAAAAATTGTCAACTGCTTTTTATGACTACACCCATTGGTTGTTAAACTATATAGAAAATAAAGGAATTGAAAATAATTTACTAATCAAGCAAATTGCTGTGCTGCCACAATTCCAAAATAAAAAAATAGCATCAGAATTATTGCTTCACCTGTTTCAAACATCATTGGTAAATACAGATGCATTATGGTGTGTTTGTTGGAACAAAAAAGAAAAAAATTATTTTATCACCTTATTAGAAAAATTACAATTTAAACATATTAAAACAGCAATTGATTTTTGGAAAAAAGACAGTTTAATCAAAAATTATACTTGCACTGATTGTCAGCAACAACCCTGTAAGTGTAGTGCTTCAATCTACTTCTTACTAGCATCAAACAAAATGGCTTTTTCCTCTTTACTTAGACTATCGTAACCCGACTTAGATATTTTATCTAAAATAGCATCAATTTTTTGTTGGTTAGCTGCTTTTTGAGCATTATATGCAACATCAGATTTAGTTTTCCCCGGATTTTTATACACTACCTTCATTTTTCTTTTGGAAAAAAATAAATGCGCTATATAATTGAGTAAACGATTTACTCCTACAGTAATGTCTTTACCGTTTCTTAAACGGTAAATAAAATAAAAACCGAAAAAAGCTCCGCCTAAGTGGGCAATATGTCCGCCAGCATTACCTTGCGGAATACTAATAATATCCATAATGACATAAAACAGCGCTATGTATTTCAGTTTTACGTTGCCTAAAAGCATTAATCTTACCGTATAGTTGGGAACATAAGCAGCAATAGCAATTAAAACTGCCATTACAGATGCTGAAGCTCCTAAAGCTAAAGCTCCCGAAACAATTTCATTAAATATAGGAAAAATATTGAAGGTAAGGATAAATAAAAGGCCTCCTGAAATTCCGCCTAAAATATAAGTGCCGATAAGTTTTTTAGCATCCAAAAATTGTAAGAAAATTTGTCCACCAAAATAAAGAATAAGCATGTTGAAAGCTATGTGCAAAAAGCCTTCGTGTAAAAACATGTAAGTAACTATGCTCCATGGCTTTAAAATTAGCTGACCAAAATCAGCAGGTAATGCTAACCAATATGCTACCATGCTACTACCCGAAACACCTGTGAAAAAGAAGATGAGTAAACCGATAAGGTGCACCAAAATAAAAACGGCTACATTAATAAAAATGAATTTTATCAAGGCGGTTCCTGTTTTATACTGATGTTTTAAATCGTCTATGATGCTCATAATTTAATCTTATTAAGTTTTAAATAGTTAATAAAACTTATTCCTATCAGCATTCCAATATTTTATAAGAATGAACCCAAATAACATTCCGCCTAAGTGGGCAAAGTGAGCTACGTTATCGTTAGGGTTGTTGGCAAAACCTGCATACAATTCAAATATTCCATAAAAAATTACGAACCATTTGGCTTTAATAGGTATAGGAGGGAAGAGTAACATTAATTCGGTATTAGGAAACAGCATTCCAAATGCTAATAAAATTCCAAAAACAGCTCCAGAAGCTCCAACAGTGCCTATGTTTATTAAAATGTTTGCCTGAGCAGCAATAGGGTCAGTAAAGTTTTGTCTGTTTTGTAAAATTTCATAACCATTATTAATAATATAATCAAATTCTTCAGGGCTTAATAAAT
Source organism: Vicingaceae bacterium (assembly GCA_036567945.1). Lineage (GTDB taxonomy): Bacteria > Bacteroidota > Bacteroidia > Flavobacteriales_E > Vicingaceae > BRH-c54. The sequence goes on along the minus strand of DATCTM010000074.1, from coordinate 43,784 downwards.
CTCTAACAGAAATTAATCGAATATAAGCTACTAAAATCTGAATAATTCCGGCACCAATTCCGGTAGCCATATAATAAATTAAAAACCTTTTTGGTCCCCAAACTTGTTCTAATACTCTACCAAACATCCATACAGCAAACATATTGAAGAAAATATGCATTACGCTTCCATGCATAAACATGTAGGTAATTAATTGATGAGGATAGAATTGATTGCTTTCTATATAGTGAAGTCCTAGATAGCCTGTAATATTGATACCTTGTTGTTCTAACAAAACAGTAGCTAAGTAAAACAACACATTAATAATCAGTAGGTTTTTTACAACGGGTGGTATATTTCTGAATAAACTTTCAAACATGCGTTTTAATATTGAAATTGATGATTAAGATCATCTATGTTTAGTGTAATAATAATAGGTTTTCCGTTAGGTAAGTGGTAAGGCATTTGACAGGCAAAAAGCTGTTCCACTAAACTAAGCATTTCGGATTCAGATAATGCTTGTCCATTCTTTTTAGCAGCACTTTTAGCCATTGCCATTGCTAATGCTTCAAGATGAACTAACTTAAAAGTACTTTGCTGTATTTTAAATTGTTCAATAAATTGCTCGAAAGTAGCCAACAAGTTTTGATTAGCAAATTCGGTAGGAACACCATTAATAACAAAAGAAGTTCTACCAATAGCATCAAACTGAAAGCCCATTTTTTTAATATCGTCAGCCATCTCATTCAATACTTCTGCATCTGCATTACTCAAATCTATCGTTTCCGGAAAAAGCAATTGCTGAGAATTACCTTTGCCTTGCTCTAAGTGTGATAAAAACTGCTCAAACAACACTCTTTCGTGAGCTCTTTGTTGGTCAATAAAAAAGTAATTCTGATTAAGTTGAGTAAGAATAAATTTTTGATGAATTTGAAGTACAGTTGTTTTGCTGACTTGTGTTTCTTCATCCCAATTGGGTGAAAAAGTCTGAGATTTGTTGTTTTTTTCGGATGCTGATGTTCCGTTATTAGCATCTAAAATGGTCTGAGTGTCTTTCTCAAAATCATTAAAAAGGCTATCCCAATTTTTGGTATTGGGCTTTTCAAAAGCAGGTTTAGAGCTTTCTTTTTCCTTATCAAAAGGATTAAAATTAGGATTTACCCTAATGGTAGGCATTTTTGCAGCCTCTTTGTATCGAGCTAAGGGGATATCAAAACTTTTTTCTTGTTCAAAATCTAAAGTAGGTGAAATATTATTTTTTCCTAATGCTTGTTTTATAGCTGTTCGTAATATTGCATAGATAGAACGTTCGTCTTCAAACTTAATTTCTGTTTTAGTAGGGTGGATGTTGATATCAATTTTTGACGGATCAACATGTAGGTTAATAAAGTAAGATGGAAATTGGTCTTTATTTAATAGTTGGTCGAACGCATTTTGAACAGCATGATTTAAGTAAGCACTTTTGATAAACCTATTATTAACAAAGAAATATTGTTCTCCTCTGGTTTTTTTCGCAAATTCAGGTTTAGTAACAAATCCATCAATGGTTACGATATCTGTTTGTTCGGCAAGAGGAACTAATTTCGTATTGTATTTATCTCCATAAACTGCCACAATTCTTTGTCGAGCACTTCCTGTAGAAAGATTAAAAACTTCATTTCCATCATTATACATACTAAAAGCAATGTCGTGATGTACCAATGCTACTCTTAGAAATTCATCCATAATGTGTTTGGTTTCTACACTATTCGATTTTAAAAAATTTCTTCGGGCAGGTACATTAAAAAATAAGTTTTTTACCGATATGGAAGAACCTACTGCACAACTACAAGCTTCCTGACTTTTAAATTCACTACCTTCAATAATTAGTTGCGAGCCTAGTTCGGCATCTTGTTTTCTTGTTTTTAGCTCAACTTGTGCAATTGCAGCTATGGAAGCCAATGCTTCTCCTCTAAAACCTTTAGTATTTAGACAAAATAAATCATCGGCAACTTTAATTTTAGAAGTGGCATGACGCTCAAAACTTAATCTGGCATCGGTTTCCGACATTCCGGAGCCATTATCAATAACTTGGATAAGGGTTTTTCCGGCATCTTTTATAGAAAGACAAATGTTGGTAGCTCCGGCATCTATAGCATTTTCCATTAGCTCTTTAACAGCCGAAGCAGGTCGTTGTACTACTTCTCCGGCAGCAATTTGGTTTGCTACATTATCCGGTAAAAGTTGTATAATATCTGCCATAGTTTTTGCTAAGTTTTGCCGTCAAAATTACTAAGAACAAATGAGATTTTACCTATGCTTTTTTAGCGAATAGTTAACAATTTAAAATTGTTTAGTTGGCAAGTTTTTCTTTAAGATACTTTCCTGTTACTGATGTTTTTGCTTTTATCATATCTTCAGGAGTGCCTTCAAAAACAAGTTGGCCACCATGTTCGCCACCTCCAGGACCTAAATCTATTACCCAATCGGCACATTTTACAACATCTAAATTATGTTCAATTACAATAATAGTATGTCCTTGAGTAATAAGTCCGTTAAAAGATTTTATTAATTTATTAATATCATGAAAATGCAAACCTGTTGTAGGTTCATCAAAAATAAAAAGTAGTTTTTCCTTACTGTTTTTCTTGCTCAAAAACCCGGCTAATTTTACCCGTTGAGCTTCGCCACCACTAAGCGTACTAGAAGATTGACCTAAATGTACATAACCCAAACCAACTTCTTGTAAGGGGCTAAGTTTTTCTGCTATCTTTTTCCCTTGGTCTTTAGGTAGTTGTTCAAAAAAAGCAATGCCTTCATCTATCGTTAAATCAAGAATATTGCTAATGTGTTTGTCGCCAATTTTTATATCTAACAATTCTTGTTTAAAACGTTTTCCTTTGCATTCATTACATTTTAAGTGAATGTCGGCCATAAACTGCATTTCTACGGTAATTTCTCCTTCGCCTTTACAGGTTTCACATCTTCCCCCATCAACATTAAAAGAAAAATGTGCGGGTTTGTACCCTCTATTTTTAGATAGCGAATGATTAGCGAATAAGTTTCTTATTTCATCATACGCTTTTATATAAGTAACAGGGTTGGAGCGAGAAGATTTTCCAATAGGATTTTGGTTGACATATTCTACAGCATTAATTAAATTAACATCACCGGAAATACCTTTTATTTTTGTGTTTTTATCAGAATAACCGTTTAAATATCGGCTTAGTTGAGGCAATAAACAGTTTTTTATTAAAGTAGATTTTCCTGAGCCACTAACTCCCGTAACAGCAGTAATAACACCCAATGGAAAAGCGGTAGTGATATTTTTAAGGTTGTTTTCTTTAGCATTTTCTACCACAATTTTGTTTTTCCATTTTCTGCGTTTTTCAGGAACAGGAATTTCAAGGGTTTTATTAAGATAGTTGGCTGTTAAGGTGTTGTCTTTTTTCAGCAATTCATTAAAATTTCCACTAAAAACTACATTTCCTCCCAATGTTCCGGCTTCCGGACCAATATCAATAATTTCATCGGCAGCTCTCATAATATCTTCATCATGTTCCACTAGAATTACTGAGTTGCCTAATTGTTGTAATTGTTTAAGTACACCAATAAGTTGTTCTGTATCTTTAGAATGTAAGCCAATACTTGGTTCATCTAAAATATACATAGAACCTACCAAACTACTTCCTAAAGAAGTAGCTAAATTTATTCGTTGCGATTCGCCTCCTGAAAGTGTTGACGACAAACGGTTTAATGTTAAATACCCCAAACCTACATGTTCTAAATAGCTTAGTCTGTTGTTAATTTCTATTAGCAATCGTTTAGAAATAATAGTATCGCTTTCTGATAGTTTTAATTTCTTGAAAAAAATGGATAATTGATCTATAGGCATCAATACCAATTCAGCAATGGCAGTTTTATTAATTTTTACATAATTAGCATCTTTTCTTAAGCGAGTTCCTTTACAATCGGGGCAAATAGTTTTTCCTCTGTATCGTGCCAACAAAACACGGTATTGAATTTTGTAGCTGTTGCTTTCCACCATCTTAAAAAAATCGTTAATTCCTTCAAAATAGGGGCTACCATTCCATAAAACATCTTTTTGTTCAGGAGTAAGCTCATCATAAGGTTTATGGATGGGAAATTTTTCTTTAGTGGCATTTAAAATAAAATGTTCTTTCCATTGTTGCATTTTTTCACCTTTCCAGCAAACAACAGCATCTTGGTAAACAGACAAGCTACCATCAGGAATAACTAAATTTTCATCAATTCCAATAATGCTTCCGTAACCTTCGCATTTTTTACAGGCACCAAATGGATTATTAAAACTAAAAAAGTGGACTGAAGGCTCTTCAAAGCTGATCCCGTCCATTTCAAACTTGTTGCTAAAATGAGTAATAACAGGTTGTTCATTTTTGTATGTAAGTACCTGACATTCGTGTTTACCTTCAAAAAAAGCAGTTTCAACACTATCATAAATTCTGCTGAGTTGTTCCTCATCATCTGCGGAAGCAACAAAACGGTCTATTATTAAATAAGTGTTATTGGTATCTATTTTTATATCTTGAGTTTTGTCAATTCTTAGCATTTCGTTATTAAGCCAAATTCTTGAAAAACCTCGTTGTAATAAGGAAGAAAGTGTTTTGTCTGTATTTTTCTTATCTTTAAATTCAATTTTAGAGAGTAATATTATTTTTTCGCCTTCAGCTTGTTGGGTAATAAAATTTACTACATCTTTTAAAGTGTGTTTTTTTACTTCTTTGCCTGAAACAGGGGAGAAGGTCTTACCAATTCTGGCATAAAGCAACTTTAAATAGTCATAAATTTCGGTAGAAGTACCAACGGTAGAGCGTTTATTTACTGTATTTACTTTTTGTTCTATCGCAATGGCAGGAGCAATTCCATGAATGTAATCTACTGCCGGTTTTTCTAATTTTCCTAAAAACTGACGAGCATAAGCCGAAAGACTTTCAACATATCTACGTTGACCTTCAGCAAAAAGCGTATCGAAAGCTAAAGAAGACTTACCGGAACCAGAAACACCTGTAATAACTGTAAATTTATTTCGAGTGATGGCAATATCAATATTTTTAAGGTTGTTAACTCTCGCTCCTTTAATTAAAATATGTGTTTTAGCCGTTTTTTCTTTAGTAAGGGTTTTGCTCATTTATTGAAAGTAAGTAATGTGTAAAATGAAGTTTCAAAATTACACTTCTTATAGCTTAAATTATATTTTAGCTTGGATTATTCAAAGAGAGAAAGCACTACATCTGTTTATAGCTTTAGATTTTGTGGTATCATTTTTTTGCTATCTTTGGTGTACAATCACATTTTGTTTCAATAAGTTAAAAAATTGTGATAGTTTTAAAAATTAAACACACATATATTTTACTGATATACAATATGAATATTACATACTTATTAGGGGCTGGAGCAAGTTACGAAGCTTGTCCTATTTGGAAAGAGCAAGGTGAAAAAATGATAGAATTGGCTTCCAATTATTTATCAGAGGAGAAGAAAAAATTTAAAGACAGTAAACCTAGAAATTTATCAGAATCAGAAAATATACTTTGGGATATCGGTTATTTTGGTAATAAAGCTTTAGAGTTTGGAACAATTGATACTTATGCTAAAAAATTAAATATTAATGGTAGTGATACAGAACTTCAAAGATTAAAATTAGCAGTAAGTATATTTTTTACGCTTTGGGAATCATCTAACGATAATATTAAAAAAAGAATAACTAAAGATTCTATTGAAGATTATAAAGCAATTGACCCAAGATATATTTCACTAATATCCTCGATTATTGATAATTCAAATTCATACAATCCAAGAATTAAAGATAATATAAAAATTGTTACATGGAACTATGATTTACAATTTGAAAGGGCTTTTAAATCTTTTTGTTTAAACCATTTAGACTGGAAATATGTTTCTGAACATTTAACTTTTAGAGTAAATGAAAAAAATAAAGAATTAAATGTATGTCATTTAAATGGATACAATGGTTTTTATTATACAGATAAAGGTAATGAAGTTGATTTTTTGGAAAGAACCGAATCAAATAAAATAGAAGATATTTTAAAAGAAATAGGGTTTACTTCAAAATCAGCCGACAGAGGTCGTTTATGGATAAATGACCATATTAATTATGCTTGGGAGGATAATAAATTAGCGAAAAAAACAAGAGAAGAAGCTAGAAACATATTTTCTAAAACTGATATTTTAGTTATAATAGGTTATTCTTTTCCTCCTTTTAATAAAGAAATTGATAGTCTATTATTTAATGAATTAAAAGATAGAGAAACTGAAATATACTATCAAGATATAAATGCTAGTGATGATTTTTTAAAAATACTAACCAAAGACTTAAATTGTAAAATTCATTTAATAAAAGATAAAAAGGATCATTTTTACTTACCTTATGATTTTTAAAGTAATATCCAATAGCTCGTTTGTAGCGAGTGATATTATTTATCATACAAAATATAGACGCTTCACGTCTTTTTATGACGTATAATTGACTTCTAAGTATTTTTCGTCCTTTGCGAAAACTTGGTGTATTTGCGGTTAAAACTTTCACATTACAAAAGCAATAAACTTTACTTTTTTCATTATTGAAACACTATCTTTGCACCATGATAGAAATGCAAAACATAATAGAAAACGCCAAAAACATAGTGATAACAACCCATAAAGGACCTGATGGAGATGCTATTGGTTCTTCGTTAGCGTTGTATCATTTACTAAAGCAAATAGATAAAAATGTCTCGGTAATAGTTCCGGATGCTTTTCCTGATTTTTTACATTGGATGGAAGGAGCTGACCAAATTATTTGTTTTGATAAAAACCAAGAACAAGCAGAAAAATTAATTGATGCTGCCGAAGTTATTTTCAGCTTAGATTATAACGCTTTAAATAGAATTGGGGATATGGGAAGTGTGATAGAGAAAGCTACAGGAATTAAAGTAATGATAGATCACCATCAAGATACACAAAGTTTTGCTCAGCATTATTTTGTAGATACCGATTGTTGTTCTACCGCTCAGCTAGTTTATGAATTTATCCATAAAATCAATAAAGAACAGTTGCTAAATAAAACAATTGCTACTTGTATTTACTGTGGGATAATGACAGATACCGGTTCTTTTAGATATCCGTCCACCACTGCTGAAACACACCGAATTATTGCTCACCTTATAGAGTTAGGTGCTGAAAACGCCATGATTCATCAGGAGGTTTATGATAATAACACTACCGACAGATTAAAGTTATTAGGATATGCATTGAGTAACAAAATGAATGTTTTTGAAAATCATCACTTGGCATATATAGCACTTTCATTAAAAGAATTAAATGATTTTAATTTTAAAAAAGGTGATACCGAAGGTTTGGTGAATTATCCTTTATCTATAAAAGGCATAAAAATGTCAGTTTTATTAACCGAAAAAGAAGATGGAATAAGAATTTCATTCCGATCTAAAAATGAGGTGTATGTAAATAAAATTGCTCAACAACATTTTGGTGGAGGGGGACATGTATATGCTGCAGGTGGATTTTCAGCTTTATCGTTAGAAGAAACCATTAAAAAATTAGAAGAAATACTTTTAAAATGAGCGTTAACAAACATATCATCTGTTACTTTTTTATAGGATTTTTCTCTATGAGCTTATTATCGTGTGAAGAAGAAAAAAACATAGAAACACCTGACCCAAAACAAGTAAAAGAAGTACTAATAGAGGCTAATAAACAAGCAGTAGAGAAAGAGCAGCGACAAATAAACGGTTATATTGAAAGAAGAAAGTTAGATGTAATTAGCACAGGAACAGGGGTGCATTATCAAATAATAAAGAAAGGCGAAGGAGAAAAAGCAGTAGAAGGAAAAAAAGCAGTAGTAAGTTATGAGGTGAGCTTAATAGATGGAACAATGGTTTATTCCACTAAAGAAAAAGGTCCGGAAGAGTTTACAATTGGCAAAGACAATGTAGAAACAGGTTTGCACGAAGCAATTACTTACTTGCATGTTGGCGATAGAGCCATTATTATTATTCCATCTTATTTGGCTCATGGTTTAGCAGGAGATTTTGATAAAATTCCTGTTCGATCTACCATCATTTATAATTTAGAGCTAATCGCAATTAAATAAAACACCATGCAAAAACTATTTTTTCTTTTAGGTGTTGTAATGCTGTTTTCTTGCGGAAGAAACAATCAACAAACTACACAGTTAACTGATGGTGTTTCTTACCAACTATTAGCTTTTGATGATGCTAAAAAAGTTGCTTCAAACAAGGATTTTGTGAGTGCATCATTACAATTGTTTGATGGTGATAGTTTGCTTTTTAATAGGTTTTATCAGCATACATTTGCTATTGAAGGAGAATTATTTAACACCTTGTTTTCAGTGTTAAAATCGGGAGATAGTGCTGTTTTTAATATTGCTCCACATTGGTTAAATGAAGATTTTTTTGAACTTCAGTTGCCTGCAATTACCAATGATACTTTGCATTTGTTTATAAAAGTAAATCAATATTTATCTGAGAAAGAACACCAAATATTTTTGAGTGAACAAGATGATGATATAGTAGAGCACGAATATATCACTTGGTATGTAAACAGATTTTTTAAATCAGAATACATAAAAAGAGGCGGTGTGTATATTTTTCCTATAAATAAAACAGATGGGAAAAAAGTGGCTTATGGAGACTTTATCAGAATAAAGTATAACGGTTATTTTTTAAACCATGTGCCACTTGATAAAGCTGCTGAAGGAACGGTGTTGGATTTTGAGTACGGAACACCCAACCAAGTTGTTAAAGGAATAAATATAGCAATAAAAGGAATGAGAGTTGGTGAGAAAGTGAAAATAATAGTACCTTCGCAACTTGCTTTTGGAGAATATGGCTCATCAACAGGCATAGTACCTCCAAAAACTCCATTAATTTTTAATTTGGAGTTGAGCGAAATAATGAAATCTTTTAATCAATAAATAAACAATTTAAATTTAACTATGAAAAAAATTACATTACCAGCATTAGCTTTACTAACGTTAGCAGCGTGCAACAATTCAGGTTCGGAAGATAAAAAGGTTGAACTTGCTACTAATATTGACTCTGTAAGTTATGCTATAGGCATGAACTCAGCAACCGGATTAAAAGAAAATGTTCCGGAAATTAATATGGATGCTTATTTGAGTGGTTTTAAACATCAAAAAGATTCAGGTGTTACTTTAATAACAACTGAAGATGTTGAAGCAGTTTTACAAGCTTACTCAATGAAAAGACAAATGCAACAAATGGAAGAGCAACAAAAACAACAAGAAGCTCAGTTTGGAAATGTTAAAGAAGAAGGAATTAAATTTTTGGAAGAAAATAAACAAAATCCTGATGTTAAAGTTACTGCAAGTGGTTTACAATATATTGTGTTGAAAGAAGGAAAAGGTAAAAATCCGACAGCAGCATCTGTAGTTAAAGTGCATTACCATGGTACTACACCTGATGGAACAGTTTTTGACAGTTCAGTAGAAAGAGGTGAACCAATAGAGTTTGGATTGAACCAAGTAATTGCAGGATGGACAGAAGGTGTTCAGTTGATGAAAGAAGGCGCTAAATACAAATTCTTCATTCCTCAAGAATTAGCTTACGGAGCTAATGCTCCACAAGGCGGACAAGGACCAATTAAGCCTTTTATGCCATTGGTTTTTGAAGTGGAGTTAATTCAAGTAGTGAAGTAATAAATTAAACAAAAAGTGCATTTAGTGAAATTCACTAAATGCACTTCAAGTTAACTTAATAAAACTAAATAGTATGCAAAAATCAATCATTAAAGTAAGCTTGTTTTCTGCAGTGGTATTATTAGCATCAGCTAATGTACAGGCACAGAAAGAAGATAAAAAAGAGAAGCAAAAGAAAACTAAAACAGAAAAAGTTGATAAAAATGCTTTCCAACTGAAAAATCAATTAGATTCAGTAAGTTATAGTGTTGGATTAAACATGGGAGCAAGTATTAAACAAGAGTTTAGTGAAGCAGACTTAAAAGCTTTAATGAAAGGTATTGAAGCTGCTTTTACCGATACTAATTACTTAATTACTCAAGAACAATCTCCTATGATTATTCGTCCTTACTTTGAGAAAAAACAAGCAGCAGCTAAAGCTGAAGAAATGAAACAGTTTGAAAGTGTGAAAGCTGATGGACTTAAGTTTTTAGAAGAAAATAAAAAGAATAAAGATGTTAAAGTTACTCCTAGTGGGTTGCAATACATGATAATGAAAGAAGGAGAAGGAAAACAGCCTATTGTTACTTCAAAAGTTAGGGTGCATTATACCGGATTAACTCCTGATGGAACTGTATTCGATAGCTCTGTAGAAAGAGGTCAGCCTGCAGAATTTGGATTAAATCAAGTAATTCCAGGTTGGACAGAAGGTGTTCAGTTAATGAAAGAAGGCGCTAAATATAAGTTTTTTATTCCTCAAGAATTGGCTTATGGAGCTAATGCGCCACAAGGTGGTAAAGGTCCAATAAAACCTTTTATGCCATTGGTTTTTGAAGTTGAATTAATTAAAATATTAGATTAATAAATACTGTTAAATAAACTTAAAGTCCTAAGATTAACTTCTTAGGACTTTTTTTTGTATAATAATACTGATTAGAAATAATTTAAACTTTAAAAAGGTTTTTATATATAATTCAATGATTACATTTGTCCTCTTTTTTAATAAACTATGAGAATAATAATTGCCGGAGCCGGAGAAGTAGGTTTTCACTTAGCCAAAATGATGTCGAGCGAATCGCAAAACATCTATATTATTGATGAAAATGAGGACCGAGTAAACTATGTACAAGCTCATTTAGATGTGTTTTGTGTATTAGGAGATGCAAAAGATTTGGAAGTTTTAAAAGAAAACAAAATCAGTTCTTGCGATTTGCTAATAGCAGCAACATCTTCTGAAGAAACTAATTTACTAGTTTGTATAACCGGAAAAAAATTAGGAGCAAAAAGAACCATAGCCAGAATTAATAACTATGAAGGTATTGGTACAAGTATGCGTGTGTTTTACGAATCTTTAGGAGTTGATAATATTATTTCTCCTGTGGAGCTAGCTTCAAAAGAGATAAATAGATTAATTACCCAATCTGCTTTTACTAATGACTACGAATTTGAAGGCGGAAAACTTTCCGTTTTTGGTATTCCTATTTGCGACAAATCACCATTAAAAGATAAATCTGTTGTTGAAACAGCTTATTTAAATCCTAACCGTTCTTTTAAACCTTTATTTTTATTAAGGGGAGAAAAAACAATATTAATACAAGCTTCTACAGAATTAAAAGAAAACGATATTGTTTACTTTATTTCTACACCGGAGAGTATTCCTTTAATCACAAAAATTTGTGGTCAGCAGTTTTATGATATTAAAAACATTATGATTTTAGGAGCAAGTAGAATAGGTGTGCTTACTGCCGAAATTCTGGAGAAAGATTACAATGTAATTTTAATTGAAGAAGATAGAAATAAAGCCACAAGAATAGCAGATCAATTAAAACATACCTTAGTTATAAATGCTGATGGAACAGATGTTTCTGTTTTGGAAGAAGAAAATATTGCCGAAATGGATGCTTTTATAGCTGTTACAGGAGACTCTGAAACCAACATTATTTCATCTTTAATAGCTAAATCTCATGGCGTTAAAAAAACCATTGCAGGGGTAGAAAATATAGATTACATTAACCTTTCTCACAATATTGGAATAGATACACTTATCAACAAAAAAATTATTGCTGCCAATAATATTTTTACCTATTTAAGAAAAGGTGTAAGTGCTATTGCTAATTTTCATGGGGTGGATGGAGAAATTATTGAATTTAATGTTAAAGCCAATACCAAAATACTCTCAAAACCCTTAAGAGAACTAAAATTGCCTGAAAACGTTGGTGTTGCAGGTGTTGTTAGAAATAATAAAGGGTTTATTCCATTTGGTGGTTTTCAATTAGAAGAAAACGATAAAGTAATTGTATTTTCAAATAAAGAAAGTATTTCAGAATTAGAAAAGTTCTTTAATTAAACGAAAGTGTCTAGAAATCTGATAAATATTAAAGTTGTATTCAATGTTATTGGTAATCTTATCATAATTACCGGATTATTGATGGCTACAGCTATTCCTTTTTCATTGTATTATGATGAAGGAGATTTATACCCGTTAATTTTATCTTCTTTAACAACGCTTTTTTTTGGACTTATCGTTAAATTAAGAACCCAAAAGCACAAAAATGATGAAGTTAAAAAAAGAGAAGGATATTTAATTGTGGCTTTTGGTTGGTTAGCCATGACTATATTTGGTTCTTTGCCTTATGTGTTTTCTAATGCCATCCCTGATTATACCAATGCTTTTTTTGAAACCATTTCGGGTTTAACCACAACTGGAGCTACTATTTTAAACGATATTGAATCTGTTCCCAAAGGAATATTGTTTTGGAGAAGTATGACACAATGGATAGGTGGTATGGGAATTATTGTGTTAACCATTGCTATTCTGCCACTACTTGGTGTTGGTGGTATGGAATTATTTGCTTCAGAATCTCCCGGACCTACCAAAGATAAAATTCATCCGAGAATTAAAGAAACAGCGAAAAGATTGTGGTTAATTTATTTTTCATTAACCGCTATTCAATGTGTGCTGTTACTATTTGGCGGAATGGATTTTTATGATGCTATAAACCACTCTCTTACTACTATGTCAACAGGTGGGTTTTCTACCAAACAAGCAAGTATAGGTCATTTTGACTCTGCCTATATTCAGTATGTTGTTATTTTGTTTATGTTTTTGGCAGGAACAAACTTCACCTTACTTTATTTTGGTTTCAAATTGAATTTTAAAAAATTTTGGATTAACGATGAGTTTAAATGGTATATAGCAGCCATAATAGTATTGTGTTTTGTAATCTTTCCTACTGTATATTTTGTGTATGGCAGGGCTGATGGTGTTGAAGCCTCTTTTAGAGCAGTTTTGTTTCAGGTAACCAGTATTATTACAACAACAGGATATGCTACATCAGATTATACCTTATGGGGTTCTTTTGTAACTTTTTTGTTTTTTCTATTATTGTTTACCGGGGCAAGTGCGGGTTCTACAAGTGGAGGTATGAAGTTAGTAAGAATAGTATTATTAATGAAGAACGGTTTTTTAGAGTTTAAAAGAAGATTGCATCCAAATGCTGTAGTTCCAGTACATTTAAATGGAATAGGAGTATCTCAAAAAATTATTTATAACCTATTGGCATTTGTGTTTTTCTACCTCTTTTTATTTGTAACAGGATCTATAGTCGTTACTTTTTTTGGAGTTGATTTTATTGATGCATTAAGTGCTGTTGCCACCTCTATTAGTAATGTTGGACCGGGTATTGGTAGTATTGGTCCTTCATTCTCATTTTCTCATTTACCTGATGGAGTAAAATGGGTGTTATCTTTCTTAATGTTAGTAGGAAGATTAGAGCTTTTCACCATTACCATTTTATTTACCCCTTACTTTTGGAGGTTGAAATAGTAGAATCGAAACCTGTAAGCAATTAACTTTGTTGAAGACAACATGTGTAATCATGAGAATTATTATAGCTGTTTGTATTTTATTTTGTGCTGTTGATGCTTGTTCAATAGAGAGTATTAAATCATTTTTTTAATTTAAGTAATGTTTTAATTTTAAAAAGTCAATTATTCAGGTCTTTTTGTTGGGTTATATTTTTTTGAACACGTAAGAAATTTTAATAATTGATGTTTGCTTGAATAAATATAGTGGTACTTTTGATTATTGTTTTCTGTAACTTATTCATTATTTAATAATTTAAAAATGAAAAAAATAATCCTAATAATCCTGTTTTTTTATTGTTTCAATACTGTTTATGCTCAGTGGAGTTCCTTTTATACTACTCAAAAAGCTTACTATCAAATTAAAGAAAGTTATTCATATCCTGCCGATACTACTTTTCATCAATTTCATTACGATACCATAATTGATTATGGAAATTTTCAGGTCATGCATTCTAATTATACCAACCCTGATTTTAATGAATGCTATTCTGTTGTTAATCAAAATTATGGTTCTTATAATTTTATTTATTCAAAACAATATATAAGACCTGACTCTGTACTTTTAGTGAATGATTCAGCTTATTTTTTCTATGAAAATACATCCGTGTTGTTTTTACCACAAAGCCAAGTAAGTCAAACATGGACTAGTCCTATAAATAATTCTTCTAACTATAATACCTTGCAGTTTACTTGCGATAGTGTTGGATTTGGTAATGTTTTGTTGAATATAAACGATTCATTAAAGTATTTTTCTGTAAAAGCTTTTCAAAATTCAACACCTGTAACATCTGTATATGATAACTTGACTATTATTTTATCAAAGAATTATGGTTTTAAACAATTAATAGCATTTAGAGATTTTAATCAACAAGAATTTAGCTTAGTTGGAATAGATTCGGCTAACACAAAAACAGGCTTTTCTTATCCTGATTTTTCGGAATATTTTCATTTGTCTGTTGGTGATGTTATAATATGGGAAGAACATTCTCCTCATGCAGGTCCTTTACATATGGGGTACACAAAATATCATAAAGATTCAGTAACCAATTCTCTTATTACTCCAGATTCAGTTATTTATAATTTCAATAGAGTTACAACTGGAGGAGGAAATACATCCACTTACACAACGAAGTATTTAAGAAGCAATTTCACAGGTTTAAATACATCTAGTTCTGTATATACAATGGGGACAAAAATTTCACCCGAATATTTTTTTGGATTAATGGGAGGTGAATTGTTTGAAACTTACGGAGTTTATATTACTAAAGATACTGTAATAAATCGTTTTTATTATTATCTAGGCTTATTTGTAGATACAACTAATTGTACATTAGGAGGAGCTGCAGATGTTGGAACTCAAGTAGAGTACAACACTTATTATGGACTAAGTGCGTATGCATTTGAGAGTTGGACAAGCACTTACTTTACTATAACTGGTTCAATTATCAACGGAGTACAAGAGGGTGATGATTGGGCAACCATAATATCTTCAGTAGATGAAAATGATGTTGATAAATTAATTCAAATATATCCTAATCCTAGTAATGATGGTAATATAACAATATTACATGAAGAAATTATTAATTCAATAGCTGTTTATAGTATTGATGGAAATCTTATCTTTAACAAACAATTGAATAATAATGATTTACAAACAAATCTTGTACTTCCAAAGGGAGTTTATTTTGTTCATATTGAAAAAAATAACTCAACTATTCGTGTTGCCAAAGTAGTGGTAACAGGATAATTATTTTGTAAAATACTACTGCTTCCAAAGCAATAATCCGTTCATAAAATCATACTTTTGCAGCGAAAATAACGCATGTTTGCGAAAAATGATATTTTAATGAACAACACCAAATCTCAAGCACTTTATAGTAAAGGACAACAACATTTAGTAGGAGCAGTAAACTCACCCGTTAGGGCATTTAAATCAGTAGGGGGAAATCCATTGTTTATGGAACGAGCTTCTGGCTCAAAAATTTACGATGTAGATGGAAACGAATACATTGATTTAGTACTTTCTTATGGACCAATGATTTTAGGTCACGGTAATAACAAGGTAATAGAAGCAGTACAGAAACAAGTTTGCACAGGTTTTACCTTTGGTGCAAGTACCGAAAACGAAATTGTTTTAGCAGAAATGGTGTGCAATGCCTTTCCGGGAATGGATAAAGTTCGTTTTGTTAACTCAGGAACAGAAGCTGTTTTGAGTGCTATTCGTTTGGCAAGAGCTTATACAGGAAAAAATCACATCATTAAGTTTGCAGGTTGTTATCACGGACATTCAGATGCCTTATTGGTTGCTGCCGGTAGTGGATTAGCAACACTAAGTATTCCGGGAAGTAAAGGAGTGCCTGCTGATGCAGTTAAAAACACCCTAATTACCGAGTATAACAATATTGAGTCTGTAAAAAAACACATTAATGAATGCAAAGATGTAGCAGCTGTATTTATTGAGCCTATTGCCGGAAATATGGGGGTAGTATTACCTTCTGATGAATTTATAAAAGAATTAAGAGAAATTACCAAAGCAGCAGGAATATTGTTGGTAGTAGATGAAGTAATGACAGGTTTTCGCTCTAAATTTGGTGGAGCTCAGGAATTGTTGGGTATAGTGGCAGACATTACTTGTTTGGGTAAAGTAGTTGGAGGTGGTTTTCCCGTGGGAGCTTATGGAGCAAGAAATGAAATTATGCAAATGGTTTCTCCTTTAGGCGATATGTATCAAGCAGGAACCTTATCTGGAAATCCTGTAGCTATGGCTGCCGGAATTGCAACTTTAACAGAGTTGAAGGTTCAGAACCCTTACAATAAATTTAATGAACAAGCAGCTATTATCGAAAAAGCTCTGTTAGATGCTGCTACTGAAAACGGTATAGCGTTAACAGTAAATCGATTTGGATCGATGATCAATCCATTTTTCTCAGCTAAAAAAATCACCAATTTTACAGAAGCTCAAGAGTGTAATACCGCTCAGTTTACCAAATTCTTTTGGGGATTAATAGAAAATGGTATTTATATTCCGCCAAGTCAGTTTGAAGCTTGGTTTTTATCATCAGTTATTTCTAATGAGGATATGGAAAGAATTATAAAAGGGATTAATAATGCGATGTGTTCAATTAAAAATTGACAATTGATAATGAAGGAAAATGTAGTTAAAAATAAAAGTTATTTATTTGCCATTCAAATTATTGAATTGTACAAAATCCTTATTACTAAACAGGAATATGTTTTAAGTAAGCAATTACTTCGTTCAGGTACGGCTATTGGTGCATTAATTCAAGAATCAGAACATGCCGAGAGTAAAAAAGATTTTATTCATAAGTTATCCATCTCTTTAAAAGAAGCTAATGAAACATCTTATTGGCTCAACTTATTAGTTGACACAAAGTATATTGAGCAAACTGAATTCAACAAAATAATCGAATTAAATACAGAGTTAATTCGATTATTAGTTACAATTATTAAATCAAGTAAAAACAATGTATAAATGGATAATTTTCCATTTTAAATTTTCAATTTTCAATTTATGTCTTTCAACGATAATTTTTTAAAAGCTTGTAGAAGAGAAGAAACTCCATATACACCACTTTGGTTAGCTCGTCAAGCTGGACGCTACCAAAAGGAATACATGAAAATTAAAGAAAAGTATAGTATTATTGAAATTAGTACTATTCCGGAAGTGAGTGCAGAAGTTACTTTGTTGCCTATCAATCAGTTTGAATTAGATTCCGCTATCATATTTTCGGATATTTTAATTCCACTCGGACCTATGGGAATAAGCTTTGAATATAAAAAAGGCTATGGTCCATTAATTCATAATCCAATACGAACAGTTGCTGATGTGGAGAAACTTAAGGTTGTAGATCCTGCAACTGAAATGTGGTATACCGGTAAAGCATTAACTATTTTAAAAGGGGAATTAAATGTGCCTTGTATTGGTTTTGTTGGAGCTCCGTTTACTTTAGCAAGTTACATGATTGAAGGTGGACCATCTAAGAATTATGAAAGAATGAAAGCTTTTATGTATAATGAAAGTAAGGCTTGGCACTTGTTGATGGATAAATTAGGCACCGTTATGGCGAATTACTTAAACTTTCAGATTGAAAGTGGAGCAATGGCAGTACAAATTTTTGATAGTTGGGTAGGCGCGTTAGATATTGATGATTACAACGAATATGTTTATCCTCATGTTGAAAAAATGATACAAGTGGTGAAAGAAAAATATCCTACGGTTCCATTAATTTCTATGGGGGTAAATTCAGCTCACCTTATACCGAGTTTACGAAAAGCTAATCCTGATGTAATTGCTATTGATTGGAAAACCGACCTTGCTAAAACTTGGGCTGATTTAAACTACGAAGTGGCTGTACAAGGAAATTTAGACCCTACCGCGCTATTTGCCGATTGGGATATTATTGAACGTAAAACAAAAAAACTACTTGACTCAGTAAAAGGTAAACCCGGACATATTTTTAACTTAGGACATGGAATTTTACCGGGAACCCCTGTAGAAAATGTAAAACAGCTTTGTAAGTTTGTACATGAATATACTAGGAAATAAACGAAGGAATTTTAATCTATTATCTTTTTAATTACCACATAAGTACCACCTCTACTTTGAGCATAGGCGGGGTCGTTTGTACAAATGTCCCAATTACCTTCTTTTATTTCCATTTCTACGCTAATACTTTTATTGATGTATTTTCTTAGTGTTTTTGTATCTACATTGCTTTCGCAGATTTTTATAAAGTAATCTTGAATAGAACAACGTAAATACAATTCTTTGTATTCGGTTACTTTTCCACCTTTATTGATAAACTCTTTTTCAATTAGCTGGCAAGTGGTGTGACTTTTATTAGGATCTTTCTCTTTTAAGTTTGCTTCCGAAGTATTTTTGCAAGAACTAAAGAAAATAAGTCCGACTGATAAAATTAAAATTAATGTTTTCATAGATAAAAGAAACACCACGCTAATATAGTGTGGTGTTTAAGGTATTGTTAATTATCTTTTTTAGGACAAGTTTTTATTCCAAATAAAGTATAGAGCGGACAAAAACTGATGAAGCTTGTTAGTACAAAAATACCTGATAAAACTAGTAACACAATGGCTACGGTTCCTGTAATCATTTCGGTAAAATATAAAGTAACAATAATAGCAGCAATTATAATTCGAATAATTTTATCTGCAGTTCCCATATTTTTTTTCATAACATATAGTTTTAAAGGTTTATGCTACCAAATGTACTGAAAAATAGATGATTTGGAATTTATTGGCATAATTATTTTATCCCTGACGAAACTCTTCAAAGGTGTTATCAGTGTAAAAAACCACTATCTTATGAATTTTTTTATCGCCTTCATGTTTATTTGATGATGTAGTAGGGGAGTTGTAAGTTGGACTTGGTTCACTTTGTACCTGATTAGAAGGAATACTTTCATTGGTAGTAGTATTTCCTGTCAGTAACCAATCGGAACTTACTTTTGGAAAAGCTGCTAATACTTTTTGAATAAATTCCAAACTAGGTTTATTTCGTCCGGAAAGTATATGAGAAATACTCGAACGTTGCACTTCAATTTTGTCGGCAAAAGCAGAAGCTGATAAGTTATTTAACTTCATGATGTATTGCAATCTTTCGGTGATATTCATGGTCTTTTAGTATGTTACAATTGTAAATCAATTAACTTATTACAAATGTAAACATAAGTTTTCAATTAGCCATGTTACAAATGTAAATTATTTCTAAAAGTCCTGGTTTTATCAATATTTTTACTTTAAGTAATTATATATAACTAACTGATTTTTAATAAATATAATTTTCAAATATAGGATTTGGGTGTAGCTGTATTACAATTGTAATATTATTGGTTGGTTTTTATTTGTTTCAGCATGAATTTATTGTTTACATCTGTAATATTTGATGTATTTTCGCCACGAATGCACGAATGTTTTTTAGCCCCTAAATCTCCCGAAAGAAACTAGCCAATCACAACCCAAAACGTCATTCCTGAAATTTTTAAGGCAAGAAAAAATTATCAGGAATCTTTGTTTGTTGAAGTTCTTTCCTCTTTTCTTATTTAACTATAAGTTTCCCTGTAAATCGCACTTCTTTGTTGGTGTTTAATTGAAAAAAGTATAGACCATCTATTAAATTGTCTGTATCTATAATAATTATATCTGAAGTTATGTTGTCTATTGTTTTTACAATTCGACCTTGTATATCATACAACTTTAGGGTATGATTTTTTTGTAGAAAATTATTAAACTCAATAGTTGATTTGTTATTAGTTGGATTTGGATAAATAATAAACGAGTTATAATTGTGTTTTTCTAATATTGATGTTGTTGTATCTGGGTTGTATTCCCAAAAGTCCATTGCCCACGTCATGCCACTAATATAACCTGTACCTATATAACCTTTGTTTCCAATAGAAAAACCACAGGCAAGTGTTCTATTTCCTCCAGCAAAATTTGCCTTTGGTGACCAAAGGTCTGTTAAAGGGTCGTAAGTTAAAAAAGTATCTACTCTTGTAAAACTATTTGGACTACCAGTGCCAGCATAACCCATTCCGTTTATAGAGAATCCAGCTGCATAAAAGATGGCTCCTCCACCAAAATTAGAAATAGGCTGCCAAACATTAAGTGTAGGGTCGTATTTATAATAATCACTAAAGACTGTTGTGTAATCACCACAACCAACGTAAGCTGTACTTCCAATGACAAATACTGTGGCATCTTTTCTTCCTAATGCTGGAATGTTAGCTTTTTGTACCCACTGATTAATTGACGGGTTGAATTCCCATAAATCATTATAATAGTTTACAGTTGTAGATGTTTCATTACCAGTTGCAACATATCCTTTTGAGTTTATTGAAAATCCAACGGCACCTTGTCGTGGAGCTCCACCAAAATCTGTTTTTTGTGTCCATTGATTTAAAATAGGGTCATACTCCCAAAAATCTTTAAAATATGTACCATTAGTTCCTGTCCCAAGATATCCTTTATTTCCAATCGAAAATCCTACAGCGTTTTGTCTAGCACCACCTGGGAAATCAGCCATTTTAGTCCATGTATCTGTTATTGGGTCATATTCCCACCAATCATCCATTAATACACCATTTACAGGATCGTATCCTGTTCCCATATAACCTTTCCCATTAATAGAAAATCCCACGGCTCTTATTCTGTAAGTTCCTTGAAAATCTGCCTTTTTTGTCCATAAGTCTTGAGCAGACAAATTGAATGTTAGAAAGATTAATGATATGAAAAATAATTTTTTCATTGTACAATACACTAATTTATTTTATAATTTCAAATATACAAAAAACACCTTATAAACCACGAAAGTAGTTTTTCTCCAAAACCATTGGTGCATTCGTGGCTTTTATATTGAAAGATTGTCAGTCATTTTATAGTGGTTTTGGGTTTAATTAGTCAATCTGTCATTAAATAGGTGGTGGCATACGGTTTGACTATCAAGAAACTGTTAAACTTAAAAATTAAAAGACTATGGCAAAAGGAAAAATTAAGGTTCAAACGGAGAACATCTTTCCCATTATTAAAAAATTCTTATACTCAGATCACGAAATATTTTTAAGAGAATTGATCGCTAATGCTACGGATGCGACTAAAAAGCTGCATTCGTTAAGTGCCTTGGGCGAGTTTAAAGGCGAAATTGGTGATGATACCATAGAAGTGAAGTTAGATAAAGCTGCCAAAACGCTTACCATAAGTGACAAAGGGATTGGTATGAGTAATGAGGAGATTAAAAAATACATTAATCAAATTGCTTTTTCGGGGGCTGAAGAGTTTGTTAGTAAATTCAAAGACAAAACTGATACACAAAACATTATTGGTAAATTCGGTTTAGGTTTTTACTCTTCTTTTATGGTTGCTGAACGAGTGGAAATCATATCAAAAAATTATAAAGACGAACCTGCAGCTCATTGGGAGTGTGATGGTAGTCCTGAATATAGTTTAAAACAAGGCAATAAAGAAACACGTGGAACAGACATCATCTTGCATATTGCAGAAGATTCTACTGAGTTTTTAGAAGAACATAGAATTTCATCTTTACTAGAAAAGTACTGTAAGTTTATGCCAATTGCTATAAAATTTGGCACTAAAACTATTTATGAGGACAATAAAGAAGGTAAAAAAGATAAAGATGGCAATGTAGAGCAAGTTAAAAAAGAGGTAGATAATATTGTTAATAACCCATCACCGGCATGGACTAAAACGCCATCAAGCTTAGAGGACAAAGATTATAAAGACTTCTACAGAGAGTTGTATCCAATGAATTTTGAAGAGTCTTTGTTTCACATACATTTGAATGTGGATTATCCTTTTAACTTAACGGGGATTTTGTATTTTCCTAAGATAAAACCTAACATGGAAGTACAGCGAGATAAAATTCAATTGTATTCTCGCCAGGTGTTTATTACCGATTCTGTAGAAGGAATTGTACCTGATTTCTTAATGTTGTTACATGGAGTTATCGACTCTCCTGATATTCCGTTAAATGTTTCTCGTTCTTACTTACAAGCTGATGGAGCGGTTAAAAAGATTTCGAGCCACATCTCTAAAAAAGTAGCCGATAAGCTAGAAGAGTTATTTAAAAACGACAGAGCAGATTTTGAGCAAAAATGGGACGATATTAAAGTGTTTATAGAGTATGGGATGCTTTCAGATGAGAAGTTCTTTGAGAGAGCTCAGAAATTCGCTTTATACAAAACAACAGATGGTAAGTATTATACCATGGATGAGCTTACCGAAAAAATTAAACCCTTACAAACAGATAAAGACAACAAAATTGTGTTTTTATATGCTAGTGATGTAGAAGAGCAACATTCGTTTATAGAAGCAGCTACCAATAAAGGTTACGAAGTAATTGTGTTAGATACAGCACTTACTGCTCACTTAGTGGGAAAGTTAGAGCAAACGGTAAAAGACAGCACTTTTGCTCGTATAGATGCGGATACTATTGATAAATTAATAAACAAGGATGAAAAAATTCCTTCTAAATTATCTAATAAAGAACAAGAAAAGCTAAAACCAATTATTGAAGAAGTAGTTCCAAAAGAAAAATTTACCGTACTTTTTGAAAGTATGAATGAAACAGATCAGCCTATGACGATTGTTCAGCCGGAGTTTATGCGAAGAATGAAAGACATGAGTAAAGTTGGTGGAGGAATGAATATGTTTGGAGGTGCAATGCCTGATTCTTATAATTTAGTGGTAAATGCTAATCATCCTATCATTTCTAAAATATTGAATGAGAAAGATGCGACCAAACAAAAAGAAATAACCAAACAGACTGCCGATTTAGCCATGCTTTCGCAAAACATGCTGAAAGGAGAGGAGTTGACTAAATTTATTAAACGTAGTTTGAAATTGATATAATCTTAAACTAAACCCGACAGGTTTACAAAACCTGTCGGGTCTAAAATTCATAAAAAGATTGTGAATAAGATTTTGTAAAAAGCGAATGACAACTCCCTCACATTAAATACATTTGTATAACGATAACTAAAATTTAAAAAACAAAAACATGAAAAAATCAATAATTGTATTAGGTGTCTTAGGATTACTTATTTTATGGCT
The DNA here is from genome assembly GCA_036567945.1 of Vicingaceae bacterium. Classification (GTDB taxonomy): domain Bacteria; phylum Bacteroidota; class Bacteroidia; order Flavobacteriales_E; family Vicingaceae; genus BRH-c54. Next base: position 20,635 of record DATCTM010000074.1, on the reverse strand, counting down.
AGTATTCTCAGCAATTGGCACATACAACAGTATGGTAACCAAAGATGAAGCTATTGATGGACAATGGGCACAGGTAGAAAACGTTTACCAACGTAGAGCCGACCTTATTCCTAACTTAGTAAATACAGTAAAAGGTTATGCTGCTCACGAAAAAGAAACCTTAGAAGGAGTTGTAAATGCTAGAGCTAAGGCTACCTCTACTACTATAAATGCTGATAATTTAGATGCGGCAGCTTTGCAAAAATTCCAAGCAGCTCAAGATGGATTAAGCTCTGCTTTATCTCGTTTGATGGTGGTTGTTGAAAGATACCCTGACTTAAAAGCCAATCAAAACTTTTTGGAATTACAAGCTCAGTTAGAGGGTACAGAAAACAGAATTGCTAACGAACGTATGAAGTTCAATGATGCTTCTAAAGATTTCAACACTTACATCAGAAAATTCCCAAAAAACATTTATGCAGGAATATTTGGATTTGAAAAAAGAGCCTATTTTGAATCTACCGAAGGTGCTGATGTAGCTCCAACAGTAGAATTTTAATAAAAACTAAATAATTATATCACACAACACCTGGCAGGTTTCCAAAACCTGTTAGGTGTTAACATCAAACTTCAAACATTTAACCCTTAACCCAACCCATGCCACAAGATTTATTTACCATAGCCCAACAAAAAGAAATAGTTGCGGCCATCAAAGAAGCAGAGAGAAACACTTCCGGAGAAATTCGTGTACACATAGAAAAGAATTGTAAGGAAGATGTACTCGACCATGCTGCTTTTATTTTTGATGAATTGGAAATGCAAAAAACAGCATTACGCAACGGAGTACTTATTTATTTGGCAGTAGAAGACAGAAAACTAGCTATTTTGGGTGATGCAGGCATTAATTTAAAAGTGCCAAAAGGATTTTGGGATGAAATTAAAGATGTAATGATTTCCAATTTTAAAGAAGGTAAATTTACTGAAGGCTTATCGCAAGGGATTATTTTGGCAGGAGAGCAGTTGAAAATACACTATCCGTACGATAAACATAATGATGAAAATGAATTGAGTGATGAAATTTCTTTTGGAGGTCAATAATGAAACAACTATTTAATATATTCTTTTTGTTAATTTCTTTTTCTGTTTTTGCAGCAAAGGAGGAAAAATGCTTATTAGACCGACCGGCAAAACAAGACTTGGTGCAAGATTATGCCAATATTATTGATGCAGAATCGGAAGCTCATTTACGTAAAACATTAATTGCTTTTAACGATACCACTTCTACTCAAATTTTGGTTGTTACCGTTACCGATTTGTGTGGTTATGATAAAGCTAAATTTACCTATACCTTAGGCGAAAGATGGAAAGTAGGTCAAAAAGGAAAGAACAATGGTATAGTAATAATGATAAAGCCCAAAGAAATTGATGGTATTGGAGAAACCTTTATAGCTCCCGGATATGGCTTAGAAGGAGTTTTACCTGATGCTATTGCGAAAAGAATAGTAGAAAATGAAATGATTCCTTATTTTAAGGAAAAACAATACAGTTGGGGAATTATTGCTGGAGTAAATACAGTAATGTCAATTACTTCAGGAGAATTCTCAGCGGATGAATATGCCAAGAAAAATTCTGCAGGATGGGTTCCATTTGTTTTTGTGTTGTTTTTTATTGTTTTCTTTGTGATATTAAAATCTAGAGGGGCATCAAAATATGCAGCTTCTAATAATTTAGGATTTTGGGCTGCATTAATGATGATGAATGCTTCTAATAAAAGTCATGGAGGCTCTTTCGGCAACTTTAGTTCCGGTGGTGGATCATTTGGCGGATTTGGAGGTGGTTCTTTCGGTGGTGGTGGAGCAGGAGGAAGTTGGTAAAATAATATTAAACTAAACCTTATAGGCTTTAAAAGTTTACAAGGTTTTTTTTATTGATGTATTTTTGAAAAAAAATAAAATATGAGATTAGTTATTTTAATATTATTAGCATCAACTATATCAAGCTGTATATCTTCAAAAAAGATTGATGATATTGTTAAAAGATATTATGATGAAAAGCCAATTGTAAAACCAGAAAAAGTTGTACAATGGTACTCCATTAATCCTGAAACTAATAATATAGCCACTTTTTCAACCTCTGAGAGAACTAAATCAAAATTTATTCCGGCAATTCTATATTGGCAATGGCATACAGTTGTTGAGTCTGATATCAATAAAAATATTACATTAAGCCGATTTAATAATTATTTAGTATCTAATTCAAGCACATTAGAATTACCCAATTTACTAAATGGGAACACTATTGAGTTTTCTTTTGATTCTTTACCAAGTGGGTTTACTTATCTTGAAAAAGGCTACACCATAATATTTATTGTTGGATATTCTATTTCTGACTTAAATGTAATATATCCATTAAATACATCTTATATTTTAAATTATAAAGTTTTTAATAAAAATGGAGAACAAGTATCTTCTGGTAAAATAAGATCGGAAAATAAAGAAGTTCCATTGAAAAATGACTGGAAAACATCTAAAAATTTTACTTGGTTATATCTTGACGAGTATAACAAACATCAAGATATAGCTTTTGAAGAGCTTATTAAGTTAGTAGAGCAAGAGTTGAGAAATTAAAAATTAGTAGTAAGTAACATTTAAACCTATGATAGAACTTACGGAAAAGTAATTCCTCGATAGTTACTTACAGCAACAGGTTTTAGATTGGCACCATAAGAAGTATTAATCACTTCCATATATTCATTAGCAATCATAGCATAACCCCTAGAGTTTGGATGAATACCATCAACAGAATAAAAACCACCTTTAATAAATTCTGTGGTAAAATTAATTCCATCAAAACTGAATTCATTTCCATTGTTTACCATTTTCATAAATTGGTACATATCTAATATTGCGTAAGCTCTTGCTTGAGCAGAAGCTCTAATTTCAGCATTAATAGCATTAATATAGTTCTTTACAATAAGCACTTCATCTTTATCCAACACTTGTTGGTGAGGTAATGGGTCTTGCATGGTTAGTCCTTTTCCTTCTTTAATTAGAGAAGAAGAAGAAAGCAATAATAAGTCTTCTTTTACTGCTTTTCTAATAATATTAGTGTCAGCACCCTCTTTAATCCAAATATCTTTTCCTAAAACGTCTAACGTAACGGTATTAAAAAATGGTGCTTCAGTAATATCATGTACTGTAGCACAAATGCCACCATTTGCAGTTAGTTTAAGTGTATCTAACAAAGCATCATATTTTGTTCTAAAACTACTAATAGGTGTAAGGATAGAAGAACCACTAACATCATCACCACCGGCATTTGCCCATCCCATAACATCGTGAATACCTAACCAACAAGTAAAAAATGTAGCTTTACTATTTTTCACATGCTCAATATAATCAACAGGGCTACTAATGCTTCCAAAGTTTAAAAATCTACCATAAGGACTAATAGGTTCACCGGCAACACAATTCCAAGCTAACTGACCTGAAGGTGTACCTCCTCCAAATAAAATGTAATTGGTAATAGCATCAGTACTGTTAAATGAAATAACATTTCTAACATTTAAACCACCTATGGCTAAATTATTATAAGTAGTAGTTTGATTCGTCCAAGTAAGAAAAGAAGGATCGTAAGTAATAGCTAATGGATGGTTATCATTTTTCTTACAATCGTAAGCTTTTATTACTTCTATTTTTTCATTAAGAAATGCTAAATGCATATAACCCGAACCAGCTCCAGTAACCAGTGGTTGTTTAAATGAAATGCCCATTTGAGCAGCAATAATAGCTGGGTAAGAGTTCTCTTGTTGTTCAAATTCGTTGTGTAAGCCACCATCTTGAAAGCCTTGAGTAAATGAGCTTCCTATAGAAATATAATTAGAAAAATCAGCACTTCCTGAATCTGGTGCTTCGTAAGGATCAAATTCAGTTTTGGTGCAAGATACAGCAACTAAAATTGTAGCTGAAAGATATGTAAGTTTAGAAAATTTCATTATTCAGTAGTTGAAGTAGATGCTTTAGATTTTCCGGATAATTTAATGTTTAAAGCTAGCCCATAAACATTCACTTTTCTTCTGTAGGTACCATCAAAATTAGCAGCTAACAACAAATCTCTACGTTCAGCACTTTGTCTGATAAAAGAAAAGTCGATAGAAAATTTTTCATTGATTTTATAGCCAAAACCTCCTGTGTATGCAGTTTGGGTAATATCCGGTAATTCCGGACTAACAAAACCATCTTTTATAGGTGAATTATCCATATAGATACCACCTCTAATGCTATATTTGTTTTTGTAAGTAATATCTAAACCAAAACGGTGCGTAACAACATCTTGCCAATCTTTTACAGTTTTAGATTCAGGAGTTTCTTTATTATCAAATTTAAACGTTAGCGTATCGTAAGAAGACCAACCTGTCCAGTTGAAATCATAAATTACAGTAAACAGTAAGTTTTCATTGTATTGATGTTGAACACTTAAACCAGCGGTAAAAACTTGAGGAAGAGTAAGTTTAGAAGTAAAGCCTGTTTTTGCAGGGAATTGTTCTTGAAGTGCAACCGGTATATCAGTAAATTCAGCCTCTCCATTAGATAAATCGATAGGCATAGCAGAACGATAGCTTAATCCTAAATTAAAATCAGTTTTTTTACTTCCATTTTCTAAGGTTAAAAAGTTAGAGAAAATACCAATATTGTAACCAACACCATCACCACTACCTGTTAAACTTGCTTTACCTTCAGTAGTTGTTGAAGAACTTACAGGTATCGCTTTTTCTGTAGAGAAGCTTCCTGTTGCATAAACAAAACCAGCACCAATGCTTATTTTATCATGTAACTTATAAGAAACCGTTGGTTGAAACATAAAAGTTCTAAGGCTAATATTTTGGATGATATACCTGCCTTGCCAATCATCTTCATAAGAAGAACTCGAACCAAATTGGTTATTGACCAAAAATCCAAAATTAAATTTATCATTTAATTGAGCCGAATAGTAAAAATGAATAGGGGTAGCTCTAGGAGAGGTTTGATTGGTATTAGCTACTTGAGGTGTTTGTACAGAAACATGAGGATCTACTAAATTAGCTCCAAAAGTAAATTGATGTCCTGTAAGTGAACTCATAGCTCCCGGATTATAAAAAACTGCACTGGCATCGTTTGATAAGCCTGTAAAAGCACCTCCCATGGCAGCAGCTTTTAATCCTTGTAAATTTAACTGAAAACCTCCTGCCGAAACAATAGCAGGAGTGATTAGTAATAGGTTTAATAGTATTTTTTTCATGTTTTTATACTCTCAATCTTATTTATTTACAATAAATCGTTTAGTAATTTTTTCAGCTTGATAACTAAGTTGATAAAAATATACACCATTCTCGTAATCATTTGCATTAAGCGTGTAGGTATTTTTACCTGAATTAGCATTAATTATTTCTGTTTTAACTACTTTTCCTAATAAATTAAAAACTGTTAGTTCAACTATTTCTGATGTAGGTGTATTAAATTCTATAGTAGAGATATGGCTAAATGGGTTAGGGTAGTTTTGAGTGATATCAAATTTATTTTCAGCTAACTCGTTTATACTAACTGGCGAACCTGTTGTATCTACAATATCAATAAAATAATAATTTACATCAAAAGGTTGAGTTTGTGTAAGACCAAATACCGTAGCATAAGTTGTTCCGTTAACACTAATAGGGTAGCTTCCTGTATCTGATACAGTAGGATTACCTGTAATTAACATACAACTGGAAGTTCCTCCTAAAAATTTAAAAGGCAATGCGTTTTCATTTTCAGAAACAATAGTAAATCCTGGAGGCAAACCTGTAACAGATGTAACAATAACACTATCAATTGGTACGGTAGTACAAGGAGGAAAAGCAATAACAATACAAGTATCCGCAGGAGTTACGGCAGTTATCACTTCATTATATGGTTGACCAACATAAGCAGTTGGTAAATTAGTTGCGCTATCTGGATATACACCCGGAGCAGTATATTGCCCATCTGGAGCACAGTTTTGAGCTACAATAGTTGATGTAATGGCAACAATTGCTAATAAAGAAAGTAATGTTTTTTTCATAAAGTTGTTTTTAGTTTAAATTTTAGTTTTCAAATGTATAAAAAAATATAATGAGATAAAATAAAACTTATTAACGATTAAAAGATGTTGATTAATAGACAGCTATACCATTTTCTGTTGCTATCCATGCTTTATTGGAGAAGTCTATAGCAATTTTGTTAATGTAATTATTAGGCAAGTTTGAATTGGAAAAATTGAAATGTACCCATTCCGAAGTGGTAGGATTAAGTTGAGCAATACCTTGTCCGGCCATCCCTACAAATACTTCCGTAGAAGATTTAATGGCAACAGATCGGAGTAAATTTAATGGTAAGTCTGAATTTTGCATATTATAAGTATTCCACGAACTACCATCAATTTTTGTGAGTCCTCCATTGGTTGCTACCCAAGTAATGGTATTGTCAAAAATAATATCATACACAAAAGAATTAGGTAAGTCTGAATTTCCAGGATTATAATTAGTAAAATTATTTCCATCAAAAACAGAGATACCAGAACCTGTTCCTATCCATAAATCACCGTTTGTATTTTCCCTAATAACAGAAACAGAGTTGTTTGGCAAGTCCGAGTTTGAGGGAGTGAAAATTTGCCAATTACTTCCGTCAAAAGAAGCTAATCCGCCACCTGAAAAAGTGCCTATCCAAAGTGTACCATTAGTGGCTAAAGCTAAACTTCTTATTTTATTGATAGGTAAAGGAGAATTTCCAGTATTGTAAATGATTGTTGTTCCGTTGGTATAACTCACTAAACCATTATCTGTTCCTATCCAAATAGTTGTACCATTAGTTTGTACACAATTAATTTTATTACTTGGTAACCCTGCATTTATTGTATTTAGTACTGACCAATTATTTCCATCAAAAATAGAAAGACCATTGTTAGTAGCTATTTTTATATTATTTCCAAAGATTTCAATATCATTTATAAAATTATCAGCAATTCCTGAATTTGAAGTTTGATAAATGGATGAAAAAATTTGAGGAGCAGTTGTAGGTTCAGGAGTTGGAGCGATAGTGTTCGCTTCTTTGTTACAAGCAAACAACAAGAGTAAAATAGAAAAAATAAGATATATTAAACTGTTTTTCAATACAATGTAGTAATGATTAAGTCGCTAAGGTATAAAAAAATAGTTAATTTACAACCTCTCTAAGCTTTATTTTTTTCTCGTAGTCTAATATTAATAAGTAATAGAGAAAAACTCCAAAAAAGTAAAGAGCAGCAGTTATAAGGAAAACATAAACATATTGCAATCCTATTTGACGTAATACCTGAAAAATTATAGAACTAATAAACCAACTGCCCGACCAAACAGCTGAAGTTAAGGCACTCATCATTTCTTGGTTTCTTTCGCCAACATAATCCATTACAATATCTGATGTCATTGGCCCGGCCATGTTCATTAATGGTTGTCTTATGATGTAAGCTGCAATAGCAATATAAACTGCCCATTCAAATGCTATAATTTCTGTAAAAGCTAATACAATTAGTGCAATTATGGCTATAGTTTGAGTAAGCGGAACGGCCAATTTATAGCCTAATTTATCTTTTATTATAGGAACATACAGCACCATACTAAACACAATTAAAGTAGCAAACGCACTAATAATAGCAAATTCATCAGAATCCAATCCGTGAATTTTAAAGAAAAATAAACCTATAAAAGGTATAGTAAGTCCGGCACCAACAGCTATAACAATAGTTGGAATTAATGCTTTAAAAATAATAAGCCAATCAAATTCTTTAAGGTTCGTTCGTTTTTTCTTGAGTTGAGGAATGTTTTCACTAAATTTTATTTTAAAAATAAAGAATGTACCTATAAAACCGAGTGTACAAATAACTTGCAAGATTAATTTTTCATCAAACAATTCAGGGTTAATGTTTTTTAAGCTGAAAATTAACGCCCCGCTAAAGATGTTTGCCAGGCTCCATGTCGAGTAACTCAACGTAATGGCAGCAGTATGTGTTTCTTTTTTTGCATTTCTTAAAATATAAGGTATGGCAGAAATTTGTATCCCAATAAAACTTACTCCCCAAAAAAACAATACAATATAAAGTAATAATGAGGCTTGTTGTGAAATGGCAAAAACAATAAGTAAAGCAAGGGCCGGGGTTAAAAAAGAAGAGATGTAAAATATTGGTTTTAACTTTCGTCCCTTAATAAATAAACCTAAAGGAAATGCAAATAATAAAACACCTAAAAACCGAAAAGAAACAAAAGAAGCACTTTCATGATCTTCGTAGCCAACTTTTTCCATGTAAATCAACATAATAGCCATAAATGCACTATTAATAAGTTGAAGGAAAAATTCAGCAACAATAAACTGAACAATGTGTTTTTCCAGTTGTTTATAATGCTTTACGAATGAGAACATTTAGATTCTTTTTAAACGATTAACAGGTAATCATTCATATCAATACCATTAAGAAATGCTGCGGCTGTCATTCTTTTTTTACCTTCTGGTTGCAATTCTAAAATAGTAATAAAACCATCTTTAACAGCAATTTTTAATTCATTTTTAGTGAAAATAATTTCACCCATTTTATAGTTATGATTTTCTTTTAAAGATTTGGATTTGAAAATTTTACAACTAACCACCTTACCTGATGGTTGATGTGTAAACTGAGTAAAAGCAGTAGGGTAAGGGCTCAACCCTCTTATATGGTTATGTATCTCATTTAGAGGCTTTGTCCAATCAATTTTACAAAAGGGTTTAAAGATTTTATAAGCGAGTTTTAGTTCTTTGCTATTCTCTTGAGGAGTTGTTTGTATATTATTTTCTGTTATGGCTGTTAAGGTTTTTACAACCAATTCAGCACCAATTTTCATTAATTTATCATGTAGTTGGCCGGCAGTTTCATCATCTCCAATAAATACCTTTTCCTGAAATATAATTTCTCCAGTATCAATTTCATGTTGTAAGAAAAAAGTAGTTACCCCGGTTTCTTTTTCTCCATTAATAATAACCCAGTTTATTGGAGCAGCACCTCTGTATTGAGGTAGGAGAGACGCGTGTAAATTAAAAGTACCTAATTCGGGCATATTCCAAACTACTTCAGGGAGCATTCTGAAAGCGACAACTACTTGAAGATTGGCATTTAATTTTTTTAATTCAGTAAGAAATTGTTCATCTTTAAGATTGGTAGGCTGCAGTAAAGTAAGCTGTTGTTCTTCAGCATAAATTTTAACTGCAGATTTAGAAAGTTGTTGACCTCTTCCTGCAGGTTTGTCAGGAGCAGTAATTACCCCCACTACATTAAAACCAGCTTCTACTATGCTTTTTAATGAAGCTACAGCAAAATCAGGTGTTCCCATGAAAACAATACGTAAATCTTTATTCATTAACTTAAGGATTTTTCTTACTAACTTTTTTAGCATAAGGTAAATAAGTGGGCAAAGCTGCAGAACCATACCAGTCGTAAATTTCTGCTTCTAAAAATGATTGAGCAACAGCAGGATCGGTACTCAAAAACTTTTCTACTTCTTCTTTATTTTCTGCAATAAAAATGAATAGTCCTCTATATTGCTTCTCATTTTTGCCAAAAGGTCCTGCTACAATTAACTTACCTTCTTTTACCAATTTATTAATATTGTCGAGATGCCCTCTAAAGGCAGCACTTATTTCTTCTTTGTTATCAGAGGTGTTTGTACCTGTTTTAAGAATCACAAAATAATACATTCTCATACCATAATCATCAGCTTTTAAGCTATCTGCTAATGCTTTATCATAGTGAGTTGAGTCTATTTGTGCTTTTACGGAAAAACAAGAGAATGTTATTAATAAACACAACGTAGCTAGGTATTTCATGTATTGAAAGATTTAGTTAAGTTGCAAAAATAAAGAATAATTGGAGTAGAATGAGGAAAAGTTAAACTAGATGTTTTTGTTAAATTAATATAATTTAACAAAAATAAAATACTCCTTCATACTTAGAACAAACGCTTTAATAGGTAAATTTGTCGCCTAATTAAAATGAAATGAAACGACCATGATAAAGATTTTTACTCAGGAAAATGATTATGTGGAAGTTACATGTGTCCGATTTAATAAAATAGAAAAATAAACACATGAAAGGTTTTTGGTTGCTAGTTTTATTAAGTATATTGTTGCTTTTAAGTGCCAATAATATAACAGCACAAAATTATACAGTTAGTGGAACTATTACAGATGCATCTACCAATGAGCCTGCTGTTGGCGCTACGGTTTATATTAAAGAAACTCGTAAAGGAACAGCAACTAATGATAAAGGTTTTTATTCTTTAAGTCTTCCTAAAGGTAATTACACCCTAGTAATTTCATATATAGGTTTTAATGAACAAGAAATTCCTTTAGTACTTAATAAAAACACTAAAATTAACCGCAAAATTGAACCAGCTGTAATTACTGCTGAAGAGTTTACTGTGGTTGGTGAAAAAGAAAATCAGAATACAGATGAGGCTGTAATGAGTACAGTAGAATTAAAAATGGATAAGGTAAAAACATTGCCTGCTATTTTTGGTGAAGTAGATGTGTTAAAGACCATACAGTTGTTACCAGGAGTGCAAAATGCAGGTGAAGGAAACTCCGGATTTTATGTTAGAGGTGGTGGACCTGATCAAAACTTAATTTTGCTTGATGGAGCTACAGTTTACAATGCCTCTCATTTATTTGGTTTCTTCTCTGTTTTTAATGCTGATGCTATTGATGAAGTGAAGTTGGTAAAAGGTGGAATGCCTGCTGAGTATGGCGGAAGATTATCATCTGTTTTAGATATTTCCATGAATAATGGTGATATGAAAAAATATAGAGTTGATGGAGGTATAGGTGTAATTTCATCCAGATTAACAGTACAAGGGCCAATAAAAAAAGATACGGCCGCTTTTTTGGTTTCTGCAAGAAGAACTTATGCAGGAGATTTAGCACAACCTTTTGTTAGCGACTCCTCAAAATTTAAAGGAAGTAACTATTATTTCTATGATTTTAATGCTAAATTTAACTATATCTTATCCTCAAAAGATAAATTAAGTTTAAGTGGTTATTTAGGTAGAGATGTGTTTACTTTTAAAAATTCTGATGATGGTTTTGAGTTAAATACACCATGGGGAAACAGTATAGTTGCCCTAAAATGGAGTCATATTTTTAATGATGAATTTTATGGAGATGTTACTGCTTCTTTTACAGATTATAGGTTTAAAGTCATTGCCAAACAAGATCAATTTGAATTTGGATTATACTCAGGAATCACTGACTATAACTTAAAAGCTGACTATACTTATTTACCTTCTATTTTACATAAAATAAAGTTTGGAGGAGCTTATACCTTTCATAAATTTACTCCTAATAGTGCAGAAGTAAGTTCGGCAGATGTTGAATTTAATACGGGAGATGTAATTATTAATTATGCTAACGAAGGGGCTTTATATGTTTCTGATGAATGGGATATTAGTGAAAAATTTAAAATTCAACCTGGATTGAGATATACCGTTTACCAACACGTTGGTCCATTTAAACGCTATATTAATGATGAAAGAGGTGCTCCTCTAGATACTATTGAGTATGGTAAAGGGGAAACCGTAAAACTATACCAAGGATTGGAACCAAGATTTATTACCCGTTATGCTTTTAACGATAAAGCTTCTGTTAAAGCTTCGTTTACACAAAATTATCAATACATTCATTTAGCTACTTTAGCTTCTGTTTCATTACCTACAGATCAATGGATTCCAAGTACTGAAGTTACTAAACCTCAATTTTCTACTCAATATGCTTTAGGTTATTTTAGAAATATTTTTAAAAATAAATGGGAAACATCTGTTGAAGTATATTATAAAGATATGAAAAATCAAGTAGAATATAAAGATGGAGCAATGCCTCAGGATGATAGTGGAACGAATGTAGATAACAACCTTACTTTTGGTAAAGGTTGGTCGTATGGTGCTGAATTTTTCTTAAAGAAAAAAGTAGGAAAAATTAACGGTTGGATAGGTTACACGTTAGCATGGACAAAAAGACAATTTGATGATTTAAACAACGGGAAACCATTTTACCCAAGATACGACAGAAGACATGATGCTTCAGTAGTTTTTAATTACGAAATTTCCGACCGCTTAATTTTAGGTGCAACTTGGGTTTATGCTTCAGGAAATGCTTTAACACTTCCTGCAGCTCGTTATATTATAGAAGGACAAGTGGTAAACGAGTATGGAGAAAGAAATTCTTACAGAATGGAGTCTTTCCACAGGATGGATGTTGCTTTGACATTAAAAGGAAAGGAAACAAAAAAGTTTAAATCGAGCTGGAATTTTTCTATTTATAATCTTTACAACAGAAAAAACCCTTATTTCATTTACTTCTCTAACGAAGGAAATATTTACAATGGCAGTTTAGATATTAAAGCAAAACAAGTTTCATTATTTGGAATAATTCCTTCCATATCTTGGAACTTTAGTTTTTAAAACCAATTATTATGAAAAAATCAAACCATATTACTCCCGTTTTATTGCTGCTTATGCTAGTAATGGTATTGGTTTCTTGCGAAAAAGAAATAGAAATTGATTTGCCTGATGCTCAAACTAAATTGGTTGTTGAGGGAAACATAGAGCAGGGGAGACCTCCTTTTGTTATTTTAACCAAAACATCTCCTTATTTTGAACCAACAGATATTAACTCCTTACAAACACTTTTTGTAAGTGATGCATTAGTAACGGTTTCTAATGGAACTAATACGGTGCAACTTACGGAAATTTGTACGAATCAATTACCTGATTCACTTTTACCCGCTGTTGCAGAGTTAATAGGTGTTTCGTTAAGTAATTTACAAACTTTCGGGTTTTGCCTTTATACTACCTTAGATTCTACTATTTTTGGTGAAGTAGGCAAAACATATTCCTTATATATTTCCTCAGGTGATGAAGTGTTGACTTCAACAACAGAAATTCCGCCATTAGTTTTTATGAATAGGTATTGGTATAAAGATCAACCGGGGTACAGTAATTTCGGATATATTTGGTTTGAACTTTCAGACCCACCACAATTAGGAAATGCTTACCGACTTTATACAAAAAGACTTGGTAAAGATGGAAGGTTTATACCTATTTTTGGTTCTGCTTTTGATGATCAATTTATTAACGGACTTACTTTTGAAGGTAATTTTGGTAGAGGTAAAGAATCCGGTTCTCAAGCTCCTGATGATTTAGCTGAAACATCTTATTATTATCAACAAGGCGATACAGTTATTATTAAGTTTTGTACCATAGATTATTATCATTTTAAATTTTGGGAAAGTTTTGAAGCTGCGGCTATGAGTTCCGGAAATCCTTTTTCTGCACCAACCACTGTGATCACTAATATTGAAGGTGGTGGTTTAGGTGTTTGGGGGGGGTATGGAGCAACTTACGATACACTTATTTTAGCGGATTAAACCCTTAATAATCTTAACAACCTTAAAATAAACTCAATTGATTGGTAGGGCGAGAAAAAGCAGTTAAATCATAAGCCGGCCAAACTTTGTCTTTTAGGTATTTTTTTCTGGCTACATCAAACATGCTTTTTATCATTACTGCTGTTTCTCCGTGCAGTTTTAATCTGTTTTTCCCTTTACTTTCTAAACTACCATTATTTATTTCTTTTATCTGATTCAACACTTTGTCGGCTCTTTCAGGGTAAGTTTTGCGTAGCCAATCTTCAAAAATTTCAGCAATTTCTCCATTTAACCTAACTGTAGTATAGCCAACAGATAAAGCTCCTGATTCAGCAACTTTTTTAACAATATTAGGAATTTCATGACTATTTAATCCGGGAATAATAGGGGCTACCATCACATTTACAGGAATATTATTGGCAGATAATAATTCTAATGTTTCTAGTTTCTTTTGTATAGAAGCTGTTCTTGGTTCTAATAAGCTTCTTAATTTATTATCAAATGAAGTAATACTTAAGCTTACATGAACTAAATTTAATTTTGCTAAAGGAATCAATAAATCAATATCTCTTTGTATTAACGCATTTTTAGTGATGATGCTTACCGGATGTTTATATTTTAAACATACCTTTAATATTTCTCTTGTAATTTTTAGCTTTCTCTCTATCGGTTGGTAGCAATCGGTATTCCCCGACAACATAATAGGGCTAACTTTCCAACCTCTAGTGTTAAACTGTTTTTCTAACAGTTTGGGAGCATCAGGTTTATAAATAATTTTACGTTCAAAATCTAATCCTGCTCCATACCCCCAGTATTGGTGACTTTCTCTCGCATAACAATACACACAACCGTGTTCGCAACCCTGATATGGATTCATAGAATAAACAAACGGTACAGTAGGGCTATACACTTTGTTGACTATCTTTTTAGGGAATTCTGCAATGTATTCGGTTTTAGTATCTTCTAAAAAAGGCACATCAATACCTTCTATATGTTCGTTTACATAAGCAGTTTTAGCAAATTTGTTGTTTACCTGTATTTGACTCCCTCTACCTCGCATAGTTTTAAATTATTTTACAAATATAACTATAATATGTAGATTATTTGACTTATATTTGTAGTTATGATGAAAATTTCAAAAAATATCAAGCATTTACGAATGTTAAAGGGCTTGACTCAAGAGCAGTTTGCTCAAGCAATAGAGGTTACTAAATCTAGAATTGGTTCTTATGAAGAAGGCAGATCTGTTCCGCCAATAGAAACACTTATTGTATTGTCCGAATTTTTTAAGATCCCGATAGATGCACTGGTGAAAAATGATTTAACTATGGCAATAGAAGATACGTTTATGGATATTGGCAATCAGCGAATTTTATTTCCTATAAAAGTAGACGCTAATAACAATGATGTAATAGAGGTAGTTACCAAAGAAGCTTCTGCGGGTTATTTGCAAGGTTATACCGATACCGAATACATTGCAGATTTACCTATTATGAGTTTAAACTTTTTACCAACAGGAAAACACAGGGCTTTTCCTATTAAAGGAGATTCTATGCATCCGTGGGTAAAAGATGGTGATGTAGTAGTGGGAGAATATTTAGAAGGGCCTCACCAAGTAAAAAACAGTTATTGTTATATTATCCTTACAAAAAATGACGGATTAGTTTACAAACGAGTATTTACGGATAGAATAGAGGAGGGAATATTAATGCTCTCATCTGATAACAAAACATATGAGCCCTACATGTTGCATTTATCTGAAGTATTGGAAATATGGCAATTTAAGCTCAACTTATGTATTGGGCAGTATCAAGAAGATGAAATTAATCCGGCAAATATTCTTAATTTGATGAGAAGTGTTGGCATAGAACTTAAAGACCTTAAACACAGAGTTGAAAAGTTAGAAAGAAACTAATTAGTTCACTTGTATTAAATCCGTTTCCTTTATTATTTCTCTAATGCATTGAACTAAATAATCTATTTCATTAGTAGTATTGAAAGCTTGAAATGAAAAACGAATAAAACATTTATCGCCATGTTTCATAATAGGAATTTCAATATGATACTTATTGAATAACAATTCTTTTAGTTTTTCCGGTGATGGAGTTGTTATTTCAGCACTACATATTTGTCCATAAAATTCTTTATTTAATGGTGCTAAGGGGTTAGTTTTTAGTACTTCAAAAAGAGTTGGTGCAACAGAGAGTAATTTCTCTTTACAATCCTCTGCCACTTTTTTCCAGTTATGTTTTTCCATAAATTTAATGGCTTTAGGAACTGTTAAATAAGCAGAAAAGTCTCTGGTGCCATTAAATTGGTGATAGTCAAAAAACTGAGAATCAGATGGAGAAGTACTTTCATATCCCCAACTAATAATTAGAGGATCTAGCATTTTTTGGAACTCAGGTTTAGCATAAAGAAAAGAACAGCCTTTGGGAGTCATCATCCATTTGTGACAAGCTCCGGTATAAAAATCTGCCTCAATTTCACTTAGGTCTAAATCAATATGTCCCGGAACATGAGCTCCATCAACAATAGTAATTAGTCCTCTTTTTTTAGCTTCCTCACAAATTTCTTTTACAGGCAAAATAAGAGCTGTGCTACTGGTAATATGACTTATAAAAACTACTTTGGTTTTATCAGAATAACCTTTCCAAAACTCTTTTAAGAAAGTTTCTTTAGACTGAATCGGTAAACTTATTGGTTGTTGAACATATTTAGCTCCTGAGGCATTGCAATAAAAATTCCAAGTTCTATCCAGAGCCCCATACTCCAGGTTAGTAGTTAAAATTTCATCTTCCGGAGAGAGTTTTATATTTTTAGCCAATATATTAACAGCAAAAGTAGGATTAGGAACAAATACAAGGTTCGATGAATCACAATGAATATAGTCAGCTAAGCTATTTAGTGCAGTTTTTACATAGTTAATACCATTATAAGCAATAAACTGTACTGGTTCTTTTTCGAGTAGGTATTGCCATTTTATATAATCTTCAAAAATTTCTTTAGGACAAGCTCCAAAAGAACCAAAATTCAGGTAAACAATATCTTTGTCAAGTAAAAACAAGTTTTTCATAACTTAAATACATACAGGTTAGGACGTTAAAATTAAGATTTATTTAGGTTTTAAAATTAATTCAAAATGAAGTAATTAAAAGTAGTGAAATTCATAAAAACGGCATATAAAAAGACTACCTTTGCAGCCTGAAAGCTCAAAATTACATACAATATTCAGATTGCGTGTGTATTAACAACTAAACTATACAATGGCAAAATCGCAACAAACCTACAACAAAAAAGAAAAAGAGAAAAAAAGATTAAAAAAACGTCAAGATAAATTAGCCAAAAAGGAAGAACGTAAAGCCAATGCTACTGATGGAGATTTAGATAGCATGATTGCTTATGTTGATGAAAACGGTATGATTACCGATACCCCACCAGACCCCAACAAAAAAAAGAAAGTTATTAAAGCCGAAAACATTGAGTTAGGCGTTTCTAAAAGAGTCGATGAAGAATTTAATCCTAATAGAAAAGGAAAAGTTTCTTTTTTCGATAGCTCTAAAGGGTACGGATTTATACTAGATACCGATAACCAAGAAAAATATTTTGTTCATGTTAGCGGATTAATTGACGAAATTGGTGAAAACGACAAAGTAACGTTTGAACTAGAACAAGGTCAAAAAGGATTGAATGCTGTTCGAGTGAAGAAGGTGTAAGAAGCCTGATATTACAACAAACATCATTTTCTAAATTTTCAAAGAACGCAGAAAATTATCGAGAATCTTTTATTGTTCAAAGGCTCTTGTCTACGCAGGAATGACGATTGAAAAATAAGGAAATAACAAAAAGAAAAAAATTAAAACAACGTTGTTTGATTGGTTTCCAATTCCAGTAATTTTTGTTTACGCCAAATACCGCCACCATAACCGGTTAAACTACCATCAGCACCAATAATGCGATGACATGGAATAATAATAGAAATTCTATTTTCTCCATTAGCTGTGGCTACAGCTCTTATGGCTTTTAAATCTCCTACAGCAACAGCCTGTTCTTTATAGCTTCGAGTAATGCCATAAGGTACTTTTAATAGTTCCTTCCAAACTCTTAATTGAAAATCCGTTCCTACCATATCCAATTGCAAATCAAACGTTTTAAGTTCACCATTAAAGTATTTTTTTAACTGTTCTTCTGCTTGAATAATCAAATTGGATGTTGCATTAATCAATACTACTTCCTCACGTTTTTTAAACTGATCAAGATGTTTGGCAATGCGTTGTTCATTATCAAATTCTAACAAGCAGATTCCTTTGTTGGTAGCTCCAACAGTTAACAAACCTAATGGAGAATCTATTTTGTGAATATAAATTTTTTGCATACCAACAAAAGTAATTGATTAAAAGTAATTTTACGACTTAAATTTATCACATCATGAGTAATACAAAAGTATCCATAGGCAGCGTATTTAAAACCATTATTTGGCCAAGAAAAAAGTTACTTTTTGTGGGGTTAGTCCTTATTGTAATTAGCCGTTTAGCAAGTTTAATTCTTCCTGGAGCTTCTAAGTACTTGATTGATGATGTTATTGTCAATAAAGATTTTGATAAACTATACACCATAATTCTTGTTGTTGCCGGAGCAATTTTGGTCCAAGCCATTACTTCGTTTTTGTTAACCAAACTATTGAGTGTTGAAGCACAGCATTTGATTGCTCAATTGCGAGTGAAGGTGCAGCAAAAAATACTGAGTTTACCTGTTAGTTTTTTTGATAACAGTAAATCAGGAGAGTTGGTTTCTAGAATTATGACAGATGTAGAAGGTGTAAGAAATATAGTAGGAACAGGTTTAGTGCAATTGGTAGGAGGAACACTAACTGCTGTCATTTCTTTGATACTATTAATAAAAATTAGTCCAATGATGACCGCTTATGTGCTTGTTCCTGTTGCTATATTCGGGTTTGTAGCCATGAAAGCCTTTGGATTTATTCGTCCTATTTTTAGAGAAAGAGGGAAAATAAATGCAGAAGTAACCGGTCGATTAACAGAAACTTTAAATGGGGTAAGGGTAGTAAAAGGTTTTAATGCCGAGCAACAAGAAATTAAAAGTTTTGAAACAGGTGTAGAAAAGTTGTTCTTAAACATTAAAAAAAGCCTTACTTCTACAGCTTTAATAACCAGTTCAGCTACTTTTTTATTAGGGCTTGCTTCCACAGGTATTATGGGAATTGGAGGGTATATGATTATGCATGATGAATTAACTTTTGGAGATTTCTTGGCATTTACCCTTTATTTAGGATTTATGATAGCTCCTATAGTGCAGATGAGCAACATTGGCAGTCAACTAACAGAAGGTTTTGCCGGACTAGACCGAACGGAAGAAATTATGAACATGGAATCGGAACACGATACAAAAGAGCGAGTGATAGAGCTGGAAGCAGTAAACGGAGATATCGCTTTTGAAAATGTATCTTTTGCTTATGAACAAGACAAAGAAGTAATTCACAACATCAATATTCATGCACCCAGAGGTTCAGTAACGGCTTTGGTAGGTTCTTCCGGTTCGGGAAAAAGTACCATTGCCAGTTTGGTTTCTTCATTTTTAACACCACATTCGGGGAAAATAACCATAGATGGAAAAGACTTATCAAAAGTCACCTTAAACAGTTATAGAAAACATTTAGGAGTAGTGCTACAAGATGATTTTTTATTTGAAGGTACAATTAGGGAAAATATTATTTTTCCTCGACCAAATGCTAGTGAAGAAGCCATACAAGCAGCGGTAAAAGCAGCTTATGTAAATGAATTTACTGATAGATTTGAAAAAGGCTTAGAAACTGTAATAGGGGAAAGAGGTGTTAAACTTTCTGGAGGACAACGACAGCGGATAGCCATTGCCAGAGCAGTATTGGCAGATCCTAAAATATTAATTTTAGATGAAGCCACCTCTAATTTAGATACCGAAAGCGAGGCCTTGATACAAGCGAGTTTGGGCAATTTAATGCAAGGAAGAACTACCTTTGTAATTGCTCACCGATTGAGTACTATCCGCAAAGCCGATCAGATTTTAGTAATAGAGAATGGGGAGATAAAAGAAAAAGGCAATCATGATGAATTAATTGCTAAACAAGGTCGTTATTTTGAATTGTTTACTTATCAATCGAGGATTTGATTAGCTTTTAATGTGAAAAATAATTCAATATTTGAGACAATTTAAAAAATTAGCTGTATTTTTCTAATTCACTTTATAAATTTTAAATGAGTAAACAATACGAACATATTTTTTTCGACTTAGACAGAACACTGTGGCATTTTGATGAAAATTCTAAAAATGTGTTGAATGAAATTTTTGTGAAATTTGAGTTAGCTCGTTTTATCAGTAATTCGGATGAGTTTATTAAAACCTATGAAGTTATCAATGAAAAGCTTTGGAAACAATATAGCAGAAATAAAATAAACAAAGAGAAACTTCGCTCCGAAAGGTTTTATCAAACCATGCTGGAGTATGGTGCAAACGATAATGATATTGCTGTACAAATAGGCGATTATTACATTAATCATTCTCCACAGCAAACTGTTTTGTTGCCACACACTATTGAAACATTAGATTATTTGAAAAATAAATACGTGTTGCATATTATTACTAATGGCTTCGAGGAAGTTCAGCTGATAAAACTGAATAAGTCGGGAATAATGAATTATTTTAATCAGCTTATATTTTCTGAGAAAGTAGGCGTAAAAAAACCACATCCACTAATTTTTAAAAAAGCTATTAAAAATGCCAATGCGCATATTAGTAACTCCATAATGATAGGGGATGATTACTATGCCGATATTTATGGAGCTACAAGAGCTGGTATGGACAGTATTTATTTTAATTTTAATAATCGTCCGCACCAACATAACGTTAATAATGAAATTAATTGCTTAAGCGAATTGACTAATTTGCTTTAACTTTTAGATAGAGTAAGCCTAAAAAAATAACCCTTAAGCAAGTTTATTACTTAAGGGTTATCAATAAACTATTTTACTGTTGTTATTTTTCAGTATCTTTTTCTGAGCTGGTATCTGCTTTTTTAGGCTTTTCCTTAACAACGTTCATTACCAATTCTTTAGTAACTTTATCTAATTCTATTTTAATGGTATCTCCTTCTTTAATTTTTGATTGAATGATTTCTTCAGCTAACGGA
>DATCTM010000073.1:0-9510 GCA_036567945.1 Vicingaceae bacterium | reverse complement strand
TGTCTTAATTCGGAGGTAAGTAGTTTGTTATTGAGCTGAATAAATTCTTTCATCACAAACTTTTTAAGTTGTTTTTTGTTCTTTAACAAATCTTTCAACTCAAAATCTGTATCGTCTCTGTTAACAATAATCAGGTTAAACAAATCTTCCACCAACGCAATTTCAATAGATTCTTTAAGTATGGGATTATACTTTTGAATTAGAGCTTTTATTTTTTCTTTTTCATTTGGAGTCATAGTACATTTATTTAACCAAATAAGACATCTTGCATCGTATATATTCCTTTCTTATTATGAATAAATTCAGCCGCTATTACTGCCCCTTGAGCAAAACCTTCTCTATTGTGAGCAGTATGTTTTATTTCAATATCATCTATGGCAGAGGAATACGTTACTTGATGGGTTCCGGGAACATTTTCAATTCTGTGAGCTTCAATAAACAACTCACTTTTATCTGCTGATGGTTGTATTCCCCACTTAGTTTTGGCATCCAAATTAGTAATAATACCCTCTGCCAATGTAATTGCCGTACCACTAGGAATATCTAATTTTTGAGTATGATGCACTTCGTCCATTTTTACTTCATAATCAGGGTGATTATTCATCAACTTTGCTAACTGCTCATTTAATTTAAAAAATAAATTAACGCCCACACTGCAATTGGTGGCGTACAATAAAGTCCCTTGATGTTGAGAACATTTTTGTTTTACGGCATCAAATTGATGATACCAGCCTGTTGTTCCTACTACAATAGGCACGTTGTTTTCTAAACAAGTAGAAATAGACTTTACTGCATTCTCGGGAGTAGTAAACTCAATAGCTACATCAACCTCTTTTAAATTTTCTGGGTTTAAATCTGCTGCATTATCCACCGTAATTTTTAAAGTTACCTGATGTCCTCTTCCTAAAGCAATTCTTTCAATTACTTGTCCCATTTTGCCGTAGCCTATTATTGCGATGTTCATGTTTGATGTTTAAAATTTGATGTTCAAATCTATGAATTTATTTTTAATCGCTCTACTATTTTATGTTTACATTTAACTCTCTCGCAAAGACACAAGGGCACAAAAAATAGTTAGTGGTTAAACGCTAAACATCAAACTTCAAATCTTAAACCTTAAATCTAAAAACCGTATTTTCTTACTCAAAACCATTGTTACCAATAGATATTGTATAATTTTGAAGCATGAACAAACTGAAGTTACTTTTTAACTACCTTGGCTTTCTCTTAAAATCTAAGAATGAGCATGGTATTCAGTCTCCATTTGTTTTTGAGCTCTATACTCAGATTATTAAAGATGATCAAAAATATTATTGTTTCGATGATATTGAATCTATAAGAGCGATGCTTTTGCTGAGTAAACAAAAAATTAAGGTAACTGATTTGGGAGCGGGTTCAAAAGTTCATTCATCAACAGAAAGAAGAATTGCCAACATCACTAAGTTTTCTTCTAAGCCTGCAAAATACGGACAGTTATTATTCCGGTTAGCCAATAGGTTTAAACCATCATCTATTATAGAAATAGGTACATCGGTTGGAATTAGTACCATGTATTTGGCTGCTCACAACTCAAAATGTACGGTACAAACCATTGAGGGTTGTCCTAACATCACTAAAATTGCCAAAATAAATTTTAAGAAAATAGGCTACAACAACATTAAAATCTACAATGATAGTTTTGAAAATGCGTTACCAACTATCATTTCCCAACATACTGTTTTAGACTTTGTCTATTTTGATGGCAACCATACAAAAACTGCTACGCTGTCCTATTTTAATATGTGTGTAGAAAAGGCTTCTGTTAAAAGTGTTTTTATTTTCGATGATATTTATTGGTCGGATGAAATGAAAGCTGCTTGGGAAGAAATAAAAAAACATCCTAAAATTACTACTACCATTGATGTATTTGCTTTTGGGATTGTGTTGTTCAACACAGATTTGAGTAAAGAAAATTTTGTATTGAGGTATTAATTCTTAAAAAGAAACATTTTCTTTTTCTCCTAAAAACTTAGGCTTAGTGTTAAGAATATATACATCTATTACCGCAAGTGTTTTAGCCAAATACTCTCTCAATTGAGTTTTAAAAGCATATTTTTCAGGTGGATTTTGGGCAGCATAGGCAATTGCATTAATATTAAACTTATTGGCGATAAACAAAGCTCTTTCTACATGGAAACGCTGAGAGATAATGACAAAATTATTTTGCCCGAAAACTTCTTTACACCTAACCACAGAATCTAAGGTTCTGAAACCTGCAAAATCTAATGTAATAGCACTATCAGGAATGCCTAATTTCACTAGGGCTTTAAACATTTGTCGTGGTTCGTTATATTCCAACAAACTATTATCTCCACTTACAATAATGTGTTTTATCTTTTTATTGTGATAAAGTGCTGCAGCAGCTTCAATGCGGTATTTAAAGAATAAATTTGTCCTTCCTTTAATGGTGTATTCACTTGTGCCAAGCAATAAAGCAACAGGATAATCCTCTGGGAAGCCTTCTACCTGATGATGAATAGCCGCTTTTGTAGAATTAATAATTACGATATTGCTAAAGGTTACTAACAACACCAATGCAACAACACTTATGATAAAAAACCCTACAACCTTCCTTCTTGTAATTCGCATTAAAATTTAATTTAACAGACATAAAAAATTCCCATAAAATTATGGGAATTTTTAAACTATTTGATGTTATTTGAACTATTTATTATTCGAATACTTCGTCACCTAATTTAGTGTTTATTTCAATGGCTGTAACAGTCATATCTAAGGTTTGTGGTCCAAAAGATTGTTTTGTTTTATGAGCAAACATAATTCCGTTTACTTCTTTATAGTCAGAAAGTTCAGAAATAACTGTAATTGGTTCAGGCATTTCATCATTTTCTTGAACAGACATCGATTTCACTTTTAAACCTGAAGCTACATTAAACCATTCTGTTTCTGTATCGCCATTTGGTTTAGTTTGAACCATTTTATAAGCATCTTCGCCATTAATTGGTTCAACCCCTAACAATTCATAAGTAATTCCATGGTCGGTATATTTAGCATCTAAAAACATTACAGAGCTAAGTTTTAAATCTTCCAAGTCATCTCCAGTAATATCTTTACTACCTTGCATACCAGAAGATTTTCCTGCAGTTCCGTTAAATGCTTGTTTTTGAATTACCATTGTTCCCATAGTAATTGCATTAGCAAACTTATTTGGAGCTTTTTGGTAACGAGTAACATTAATAGATTGTCCTTGAATAGTAGCATCCATTCTTACAGTAATGTCTTTAATTTTCTTTAATTTTTTATCTAACGCTTTACCTTTAGCAACGCCATATTTAGACTCTATGTATTTATTCATAACCGTTTCAGCAGTTACACCTTCCGGAGCAGGTTTTAATGCTTCAACATAATCATTTCCATAAATATCATAATAATTAATTTTTTGGTCAGCATCAAACTCAGCAAGTTTATCAGCAATTTTTTTATTTCCAACTACTAAAATAATAGCATTGTTTGGAGTGATGTATTTCTCAGCCATTTCTTTCACATCATCAATAGTTACCGCTGCAATTTGCTCCATGTAAGTAGCGTAATAATCTGCAGGTAATTTATATTTTTCAGTTTCTATGGCAAAACGAGCAATGGTTTGTGGATCTTGTAAGGTGTAAGCAAAAATTCCTGATGCGTAATTTTTCATTCCTTGTAATTCATCAGCAGTAACTTTTTCATCAGCTATTCTATTTAACTCTATCATAAACTGAGTTAAAGCACTATCGGTAACATCATTTCTCACTTTTGCATTAGCGTTAAAATAACCTACTAATTCATCTGCACTTAGTGTAGAGTAAGCACCATAAGTATAACCGTGCTTCTCTCTTAAGTTCATAAATAATCTTGCTGTAGCACTTCCTCCTAAAATAGAATTAAGAATTCTTGTTTTAACAACATCCGGATTACTTTTTTTAAGGTTTACTGGGTAAGTAATGTTAATTACCGACTGAGAAGCTCCTTCTTTATGTACAAAAGCTACTTCTGTTTGTTTTGGTGCAGCAGGCATTTTGTATTTATTTACAGGCACATCCGCTTTTTCCCAAGCAGCAAAATACTTTTCAATTAATGGTTGAATTTCTTTTACGCTTACATCTCCAACAACTGCTAAGTAAGAAACATTTGGTCTGAAATAAGTTTTGTAGTAATTTTTACAAGCTTCTAAAGTAACTTTCTCAACTGTTTCTTCAGTAGTGATTTCTCCGTAAGGATGTTTTTTACCATAAACTAGTACTGACCTAACATTTGCTGCAATAGCATCCGGATCATCTTTAGATGACTCTATTCCTGAAATGGTTTGCTTTTTAAGCTTGTCCAGTTCTTCTTGTTTAAAATCTGAGTTTAACACCACATCAGAAAGAATTTCTAAAATTTTAGCTTGATGTTTTTTTAGTGATGAAGCATAAACACCATTTGCAGAAGTGCTTAATGTAGCACCAATAAAATCGATTTCTTCATCTAGTTGTTGTTTAGTTCTGTTGGTTGTTCCTCTTTCTAACAACTGTCCGGTAATATCTACATAACCTTTCATATCGCCTTCTAAAACAGGATCAACATCTAAGCTTAATGAAAAAGCCACTTTAGGCAATTTATGATTTTCAACCACAAATACTTTTAGTCCGTTTGGTAAAGTAAATGTTGCCGGTTGGCTTAAATTAATTTTTGGTGCAGGAGCAGGAGCAGGCACTTTGCTTCTGTCTAGTTTCTGTGCAAAAGCACCGGTAATCATTGTTAATGATAAAATATATATGCTTAATTTTTTCATGTCTATCTTTTTAATTGTTTTGATTAGTTAATGATTTTAGCTATTAATTATTTTTCTTTAGGTAAATAATGTAAAACCACTCTATTATCTTTTCTGAAATATTTGTTAGCCACACGTTTTAAATCTTCACGAGTTACTTTCATGTATCTATCAATTTCTGTATTAACTAAATTGGCATCACCATAATACACAAAATAGTTGGCTAAGTTTTCAGCAATTCCTTCCACTTTTGCATTTTTAGAAACCATATCGCTTTCAATTTGGTTTTTCATTTTTTGGAATTCTTCTTCGGAAATTAATTCATTCTGCACTTTTTCAACTTCTTTGTCAATAGCTGCTTCTAAATCATCTATTGCAACACCCATATTGGCTATTCCAAACATTAATGATAATCCCGGATCTTCAGTTGGGAAAGGGAAAGCTCCTACAAATAATGCTTTTTCTTGTTCATCAACTATGCTTTTTTGCATTCTAGAGCTATTTCCTTGAGAAAGAATTTGAGCTAACATTTCTACTGCATAAGCATCAGGCGTTCCTTGTGCAGGTGTATGGTATCCCATCATTACTGCCGGTAACTGAATATTATCATAAACAGTATCTCTAATTTCTTTATTTTTAATTGGCTCTACAATTGTTGGTCTTTCAATTTTCTTTGTTCCTTTAGGAATTTCAGAAAAATACTTATTTATCCATTGTTTTGCTTGTTTAATATCAAAATCTCCCGCAATAGATAAAGTAGCATTGTTTGGCACATACCACGTTTTGTAAAAATCTCTAAACTCTTCAATTTTTGCTTGGTTCAAATGCTCTAACGAACCTATTGGCACCCATTGGTAAGGATGTTCTTCAAAAGCTCTTCCAAACATTTCCATTAAAAAAGAACCGTAAGGTCTGTTTTCAAAAGATTGTCTGTACTCTTCTTTTACTACTTCTCTTTGTGTTTCCACACCTGTTTCATCAATTTTAGCGTGCAACATTCTTTCCGCTTCCATCCATAAGCCCAATTCTAATTGGTTAGAAGGCAATATTTCAAAATAAAAAGTTCTATCAAAAGAAGTATTAGCATTTAAAATACCTCCGTTAGAACTTACCATTTTCATATATTCTCCTCTGCCAATATTTTCAGAACCTTCAAACAATAAATGTTCGAAAAAGTGAGCAAAACCTGTTCTGTTAGGATCTTCATTTTTAGAGCCTACATGATATAAAACAGTAACTGCAACAATTGGTGTTGATTTGTCTTGATGTAAAATCACATTTAAGCCATTATCTAGCTTAAATTGCTCAAATTTAATTTTGTTTGCCTGAGCATTAGCTCCTGTAACTACAGCTAAACACAGGGCTGTTGATATTAAAATTTTCTTCATAGTATAGTTGTTATTCATTAATATTTGAAATCTATTCAGCGAAAATAAGAATTATTCCTACTTCATTTATCACAAAATACATCAATGGTTAAATTTTATTATAAGTGGTTTAGAAGTTTAGTTTAATAGGTTAAAAGTTTATGAGTTTAGTTTACCTATTGTTTAATTTCAAACTTCAGTCTTCTCACTTATGATTATCAGTCTCTAATTTTTATTTTAACTTACTATAATACTTGCAAAAATGAGTGATTTCGCATTTATCGCATTTAGGTTTACGTGCAACACAAATGTATCTTCCGTGCAGAATTAACCAATGGTGAGCAATGGGAATAACTTCTTCAGGCAAATGTTTAACCAATTGTTTTTCGGCTGCGAATGGTGTTTTAGCATTGGTAGTTAGCCCTAACCTTTCGGCAACTCTAAAAACATGTGTATCTACCGCCATAGCCGGCTTATTATAAATAACACTGGCAATAACATTAGCTGTTTTCCTACCTACTCCGGGCATTTTTTGTAATTCATCTATATCTGATGGGACAACATTCTTAAAATCATTTACCAACATATTCGCCATCCCTACAATGTGTTTCGCTTTATTATTTGGATAACTTACACTTCTTATGTACTCAAAAACTTCTTCTATATCGGCAATAGCCAACTCATTGGCATTAGGAAAACGCTCAAACAAATCTTTTGTAACCATGTTCACCCGCTTGTCAGTGCATTGTGCCGAGAGTATTACCGCTACTAATAATTCATAAGGATTACTATAGTTCAACTCCGTTTCGGCAATGGGCTGGTGTTTACTAAAGTAGTCTATAAAATGTTGGTAGCGTTCTTTTATTGTCATGGAAACAAAATTAGTTTATTCCATACATTTATTCCTAAAAAATAGATTGAATCTAATAAATTGAGTTATTTTTGAGCCTCATTTTAACCATTATGCACGATAGACATACAAATAGAGAACGATATTTTAACGAACAAATTTTTACTACTACCAACTACGTTATCCCTTATTTAAAAGGCTTAATGGATATTACTCCCGAAACTACTGTTGCTGAAATTGGTTGTGGCGAAGGTGGCAACTTACTTCCTTTTTTAGACTTAGGCTGTAAAATTATTGGTATCGACCTTGCTGTTAACAAAATAGAAAATGCTAAAAAGTTTTTTGATAATCATCCTAATAAACAACTTACTACTTTTATTGCTGAAGATATTTACAAGGTAAATCCTGCCGATTATCCCCAGTTTGATTTGATTATTATGAGAGATACTATTGAGCATATTCCTAATCAGGAAGTGTTTTTAGAGAACCTCAAACAATTTTTATCTCCCAAAGGAATAGTATTTTTTGCATTTCCTCCTTGGCGTATGCCTTTTGGCGGACATCAACAAATTTGCAGAAGCCGCTACCTTAGTAAATTGCCTTATTTCCATTTACTACCCAATTTTTTGTATGTTGGCATGCTTAAAATGTTTGGTGAAAATCAGCAAACGATAGACTCCCTGATAGAAATTAAAGATACCGGAATTTCTATCAGTAGATTTGAGAGAATTGTAAAAAATTGTAATTATAAAATTGAGAAAAAAACTTACTACATGGTTAATCCTAACTATGAAATTAAATTTAAGCTAAAAACCAGAATACTACCGGGAATAATGAATATTCCTCACTTCAGAGATTTTTTTACTACTGCCATGTATTGTGTGATTTCTAAAAACTAAGTTTAGTTTTATGGAATTTCGCTTTTAATTGCATCAACTTTGATGTAAAATTGCATTTATGAAGCTATTTATCCGAATTTTCATTTTCATTATTACACTGCCAATGGCGACCTTGTTTGCACAAGAGCAAGTAAAAGTTAGCGGAAAAATTCTTGATAAAACCACTCAACAAGCCATAGAAAACGTACATATTAAAGTACATCATCAAAACATCATAAGTCGTACCAACAACAAAGGAGAGTTTGAAATTCGTTTTCAACATCAGCAATTTACTACCTTGGTTATTTCTCATACTTCTTACAATACCCACTACGAAGTAATTACCAACAATACCGATAGTATTTACCTCAACATCACCTTAGAGCAAAAAGTAGTAGCTTTAAACCCTGTTGAAATTACCAGTAGCAGTGAACCTATTCCTGTTTTTAAAAGTGTAGAAATAAATATTTTAGACTACGAATTTCATCAAGATAAATTTGTTTTTATTGCTTATGAAAAAAATCCTGATAAAGACAGCAAACTGTATTTGGTAGATGAAAATGAAGAAATTTTAGCTTCACATTTTATTCCTTGCACTCCAAAAGAACTTTATACCGATTACCTCGGAAACATTAACCTTATTTGCAATGATGCCATTTATCGCATAGAAATTATTGGCTACAACTTCACGCTTTATAAATTACCCTTGGAAGATTTTTACCAAATGATTAAACCCATTGTTGACAGCACCGGAAACTCACTTATTTTTTCTGATTTTATGCGCGATTTCCCCAAGTTTAAATACTATGCTTACAACACACAAGATACTTCTATAAGTGTGATAAAAGAGGTTGTTCATCATGATATGGAATGGCAATACTTATATGAATACCATGATTTGAATAATGCCCAACGACAATTTGCCAAACGTATGGCAAAGCGTTATAAAAATTACGACAAACACGATATTGCCGCTATGATGACCGGATTTTCTCGCAACTTTTTATACGACCCTGTTTATGCTCCTCTATTTGTAAGTAATGATACCTTACTCATTTTCAACCATTACGATAATTTTATTTGGAAATATACACAAGACACCTTGCTAACAGATAGCATTACCATTGATTACCACCAAGAAAAAAGCAATGGAAAATGGAAAAAGCAATTGTTAATGGATGAGCTTAACGGAACAGTTTATGCCTTATTTATAAAACAAGGATATTATCTATTAAAGCACATCAATACCAACACAGGTAAAGTAGCCGATACTTTTCAATTACAGCACCAATTTGTATCTAAAATAAAAATTAAAGATGGTTTTGTTTACTACACCTACAAACCGCAGCAAACCCTACAAAAGAAATTTTTATTTAAAGAAAAATTGTAATAGGTCATTTTTCTTCCCTCTTTAAATTATTTTTCAGATTTCTTCATTTTCCTGTCCTACAAATACAAAATCCCTAACTTTTTGCGTTTCTTTGCAGCTAAACGCTACCAAGAAGTTTCATGAAGCAACCATCAATAAATCAAAAAGATATACATCAGTTATTTGATGATTTTAATCAACTCAATGTATTAATCATTGGTGATGTAATGATAGATGCCTATTATTTTGGCAAAGTTGAC
>DATCTM010000072.1:0-5650 GCA_036567945.1 Vicingaceae bacterium | reverse complement strand
TTGTACCAAACACTACATTCATTTCCCATTATTACATCACCAATAATAGTTGCGTTCTCTGCGAAAAAACAATCAGCTCCAAATTCAGGAGCTTTGTCGTTTAGTTTTTTTATTAAAGCCATAGAAAAATAAATAACCGTTTATATATTAAAACCAACCGTTTATAGGTTAGTTAATGTAAATCATTGTTTAGTATGTCAAAAATTCCTAAATTGCGAAATGATTTGTAAATAAAATAAATATCTCATACAAAGTTACAATATAAAATTTGCTTTGAGACGCAACTTTATGGGTAAAAAATGAGTCTAGGTGTTACATAATTAATTCTTTTCTGTATGAAAAAATTTTATAGTTTTTTAATTTTAGTAGTATTTGTGTTTAGTTCTAATATACATGCTACTCCTATTACAATAGGAACAGGAACAACTACTAACACTGCAACAACTTACCCGGCTGCTTATGGTAATTGGTATTGGGGAGCAAGACATCAATTTTTAATTTTAGCTTCGGAGCTTACTGCTGCAGGAATGACAGCAGGAAATATTAATAGCTTAGCTTTTGATGTGGCTCAGGCTCAAGGAACGTCATTACAAGGATTTACTATTGCATTAAAATTAACCCCTACCAACACTATTACTGCTTTTGAAACAGGCTTAACAACCGTTTACGGTCCACAAGCATATACCGATGTTATAGGATTGAACAATCATACTTTTGGGACACCTTTTTATTGGGATGGAACTTCTAACTTATTAGTAGAAACTTGTTTTAACAATGCTTCATGGACGAATAATGCAGTGATGTATAATTCTACTACTTCGTTTACAAGCTCTATTTGGTATAGAGCAGATAATTCTACAGTCTGTTCATCTACCTTAACTACTACTACTGCGGCTCAAAGACCCAATATGGTTTTAGATTGGATAGCAGCCAATATCCCACCTTCAAGTAATTTTTCAGCGAGTACTACATACACTTGTTCTGGAGTAGTTTCTTTTACAGACTTATCCACACAAAATCCTACCTCTTGGCTATGGAATTTTGGTGATGGAAATACTTCTACACAGCAACACCCTACTCATACCTATACTTCTGGAGGTACTTATACAATAAGCTTAATTGCTTGTAATGCTTTTGGTTGTGATACTTTAGTTATGAATAATTTAGTCACCGTAAATCTTTCAGGAAGCACACCAGTGGCGGCATCTTGTACGCCAAATACGTTAACTTATTGTTGTGGTTTTGGAATTACGCAAGTAGATTTTAATACCATAAGTAATGCTTCAACAGATGGGGCTGATGGTTATAGCGATTTTACTTGTTATCAAACTACAGTTTTTGAAGGTGCTTCATATACATTATCAATCGGAAGTTCAGCTCAATCTACTCAAAATTATGCAGCTTGGATAGATTTTAATAATGATGGAGTTTTTAATAATACTACAGAACGAGTTTTTACAGCTACCTCTCAAATGAACACTTCAGGGAGTGTAGCTATTCCATCCGGAGCAGTTTTAAATACACCTTTAAGAATGAGAGTTTCTGCTGATTATGATTTTAGTGCAGCTCCTACTCCATGTGCCAATTTAGATTTTGGTCAGGCAGAAGATTATACGGTTATTATTACCCAAAACTTAAATGCTCCAATAGCGGCTTTTAGTCCATCACCCACCCCAAGTTGTAGTGGAACAGTCTGTTTTACCGATCAATCTCAAAATGTACCAACATCATGGATGTGGAATTTTGGTGATAGTAATACTTCTACACAACAAAACCCTTGTCATACTTATGCGGTAGATGGTGTTTATACAGTAACGCTTATTGCTACCAATGCCAATGGAAGTGATACTATTACTCAAACTGTTAATATTACAACAGCAAACCAAGTGTTGCCTGCAAGTTGTGCACCTTCTACGCTTTCTTATTGCTGTGGTTATGGAATTTTAGATGTAAGTTTTAATACCATTTCTAATTCATCGGCAGATGGTTCAGAAGGGTATAAGGATTTTTCTTGTTCTCAACAAACAACTGTAAATGAAGGATCTTCTTATGTTATAAATATTACAACAGGATCAAGTAATGCTCAAGATACTAGAGTTTGGATAGATTTTAATAATGATGGTGTATTTAATAATACGAATGAATTAGTACTTACTATAAACAATGCTTTTAATCCAATAGGAAATATTACTATTCCTAGTGGAGTGGTTTTGAATACACCTTTAAGAATGAGGATTACTTCTGATGTAGTTGGAAATGTTCAAAATGCATGTGACAATTCTAATTTTGGTCAGACTGAAGATTATGGTGTAATTATTCAACCTAATATATCACCTCCTACAGCTAATTTTATAGCTTCAGATACTGTAACTTGTTCAGATACTATTCATTTTACGGATTTATCAACGAATATCCCAACTGGTTGGATTTGGTATTTTGGAGATGGAAATACTTCCACACAACAAAATCCATCACATTATTATGCCAATCCTGGAACTTATACGGTTAGCTTAGTGGTTACTAATGCTTTTGGGCAAGATTCAGTAGCAATGGTAAATTACATTACTATAGAGTGTTTTAATACTATGCCAATTAGTGGATCAATTGTAATAACAGATTGCAATGGTACGCTTTACGATGATGGGGGACCAAGTATGCCGTACTCAAACAATACCAATGGAGTGGTAACTATACAGCCAACGGGAGCAGCACAAATCACATTGAGTTTTGTGTCATTTAATTTTGAAAATGGTTTTGATTCTCTAATTATTTATGATGGACCAACAACAGCTAGTCCTATTTTGGGAGGTTTTTCTGGAAATAACTTACCGGGCATTATTACCTCAAGTGGAGGAAGTATTACCATTAGGCAAAAATCTGATTTTACAGTTGTAAGATCTGGTTTTGAATTGGATTGGGTTTGTAGTACCACTAATACCAATAATATGCCTATAACAGGAAGTGCTTCCTATAATGATTGTAATGGAACATTACATGATAATGGTGGCCCATTTTTAGATTATTCTAATAATACTGATGGGATAGTAACCATACAACCAGTTGGAGCAACTCAAATTACACTTACTTTTGGAACATTTGATTTTGAAAGTGGATTTGATTCATTAATTATTTATGATGGACCAACAACGGCTAGTCCTGTTTTAGCAGGGTTATCAGGTAACGCCTTGCCTGCACCTATTAGTTCAAGTGGAGGAAGTATAACTATTAGACAAAAAACTGACTTTACGATTGTTCGACCTGGTTTTCAATTAAACTGGACGTGTACTACAGTTGGGATAGATGAAAATCTATTAAGTTCAGCTATAAATGTTTACCCTAATCCTGTTTCGGAAAAATTTAGTGTTGAGATAAATAATTTTGATGTTGATATAAAAGAATTAGTATTAGTGAACACAATAGGGCAGGTGGTGGATAAAATACTGCCGGAAACTAATGTTTTTATTTATGAGTTTAGTGTTGCTCATCAACCAAAAGGAATTTACTTTATGAATGTTATTTCAGATAAAGGAGTAATAACGAAAAAAATTATAGTTCAATGATGAAAAGAGTTTTAATACTATTCATTGCCATTATTATTAGTAGTGGTTATTTATTTGCCTCCCATTTAGTTGGAGGAAGTTTGGGCTATGAATATATGGGTCAGGTAGGGGCAAATTATAGATATAAAATTATCCTTACCGTATATAATAATTGCGATAATAATTCTCAAATACCAATACCTGTTGCATCGCATAATGTCTCTATTTATCAACAAGATATAGGTGGAAACCCAATGGGTGGTGGAAATAAAAGTCTTTTTCAGACTGTCTCTGTTCCAATTGTAGATTCTAATTTGGTTCAGCCACCTGTTTCCAGTGGATGTGCTGTTGGGCAAAATGTATGTATTTATAAAGCGGTGTATGAAACATTAGTAGATTTACCTTTAAATTTTAATGGCTATCATTTATATTTTGAAAATTTTGCTAGAAATGCTGCTATTACCAATTTATTAAACCCAGGGGGTACAGCTATGGCTTTTCATGCTTATATAGCCCCTTCGTTAGTAAATAATAGTTCGCCTGTTTTTCAAGATGATCCGGTTCCGTTTTTATGTGTAAATGATACAGTTTCTATATTAAATACTGCAATAGACCCTGATGGAGATCAACTAATTTTTTCTTTTGTAACTCCTATGAGAGGGGCAGGACAAGCTCCAACTCCACTTCCATGGACAATTCCTACAGTAAACTATAATGGTGGTTATTCAACAGCTCAACCCTTTGGAGCGGGAGGTTTTTCTTTTATTAACGGAGCTACCGGATTAACACAATATATGTCTCCTACAACAGGTAATTTTGTTGTAGCTGTTGAAATTAGAGAGTATAGAAATGGCAACTTAATAGGAGTGTCAAGAAGAGATTTACAATTATTAGTGATTACTTGTCCGCCTAACCCAGCTCCAAACCTATCAAATACAGGAGGAAGTGGAGTAACACAATACACCATTAGTGAATGTGATAACTTAACATTTCCTATAACCTTTACAGACCCTAATGGAGATAGTTTAACACTGACTGCTACAGGTCAAATTTTTGACCCCAACTTTATGAATCCTCCTGCAACTATTAATTCACCAGTTACAGGAGCAGCAACAGTAACTTCTAACTTTAGCTGGACTGCTCCTTGTGGTTCTGCTCAAGCATTACCGTATCAATTTTCAGTTTCTGCTACAGATAATGGTTGTCCACCTAAAACTACTAATGAAGTATATCAAATTACTGTGGAACCACCAACACCACCGGATACTATTATTGGTCCTTTAACAGTTTGTCCGAATACAACAGCTTCTTATACTACAAGTCCAATTTCCGGATATACGTTTAATTGGGTGGTAACAGGAGGAGCGGTAGCCTCGGGGCAAGGAACAGACTCTATAACGGTTAATTGGGGAAGTTCAGGGACAGGTACAATTACCTTGAATAGCTTAAATGGTTGTGGTTGCCCTTCAGATGTAATAAGTATTAATGTAAATATTTTACCATCTCCTTTTGCTGATGCAGGTAATGATACTACTATTTGTTTAGGAGATAGTGTGCAGTTAGGAGGTAGTCCAACAGGACCAGGTGGTTCTACTATTACATGGTCACCAACAACAGGCTTATCTAATCCAAACATAGCAAACCCTATAGCATTTCCTTCTTCAACTACCACTTATATCGTAACTGTTGATAATGGTATTTGTCCAACAACGGATACGGTTACTGTTTTTGTTGGTTCAGCTTTAATTAATGCCGGAAATGATACAACAATGTGTGTTGGAGATTCTGTTCAGCTTAATGCAACAGGAGGTGTGAGTTATTCTTGGTCTCCAACAACAGGTCTTTCTAATCCAAACATAGCAAATCCTATAGCATTTCCTAATACAACTACTACTTATGTAGTAACCGTTACAGATTCGCTTAGTTGTACAGGAGTTGATTCGATTACGGTAACAGTTGTTAGTCCACCCGTAATCACCATTACCAATGACACTACCATTTGTGATGGAGCATGTGCACAATTAAATGCAACAGGAGGCACAAGTTATAGTTGGTCACCAACAACAGGCTTATCCAATCCTAATATAGCCAACCCAATAGCTTGTCCAACA
>DATCTM010000071.1:0-13159 GCA_036567945.1 Vicingaceae bacterium | reverse complement strand
GATCCGATGTTTGCTAATCCAGCATCAGGACAGTTTGCGCCAACTAATGCAGCAGTAGATGGTATAGCAGATGCATCAGTAAATGTAACCGTTGATTTTTATGGAGTAACCAGAGCCGTAACCCCAGATCCAGGAGCAATAGAATTTATGCCTCCAACCTGTCCTCAGCCATCTAACCTAGCAGTTACTAATGTTACAGGAACAACAGTAGATTTAAGTTGGACAGAAAATGGCACGGCAACCATTTGGGATATTGAATGGGATACAGCAGGATTTACCCCAACAGGAATACCTACAATTACAGGGACAACAACCAATCCACACCCATTAACAGGATTAACCCCATTAACAGACTATGAATTTTATGTAAGAGCTTACTGTTCAGCAAGTGATACTAGTTTATGGTCAGGTCCATATATGTTCTCTACTTTATGTGCTACACAATTATCAGGAGCTTATACTATAGGAACAGCGGGTAATTATTTAACCTTTACAGATGCAGTAAATGATATGGTTACTTGTGGAATTTCCGGGCCTGTAGTATTTAATGTGTTAACAGGATCAGGACCATTTAATGAACAAATAACAATTCCTCCAATTATTGGAGCAAGTGGAGTAAACACTATTACTTTTAATGGAAATGGAGAGGTAATTACCTCTACTACATCAACATCAGCTCGTTCAATCATATTATTAGATGGAGCAGACCATGTTACCTTTGATAGTTTGACTGTTCAGACACAATCATCTACTAATAATTTTGCGATTCAGTTGATTAATAATGCGGATTCTAATACGATAAATAACTGTGTAGTTGATTTAACCTCAGCACTTACAAGTACTTCATCTACCAATGCAGGAATAGTGGTGTCAGGAAGTTTAACTAGTGCGACAACAGCAGGAGCTTCAGGAGCCTACAATACGATTACCAACAACCATATTATAGGCGGTTATTATGGAGTTACCATAAACGGAGCCTCATCTACAAGTGAATCAATGAACAACGTTGTTGATAGCAATAGAATAGAAGACTTTTACTTTTATGGAACTTATTTAAGAAGTATCTCTAATTCAAGCATAAGTTTTAATGATATTAGTCGTCCAAATAGAACAAGTGTAAGTACTTTTTATGGACTGTATTTTATAACTAGCGGTGAAGGCAATATGATAGAAGGCAATAGATTACATGATCCATTTAGAGGTTTAGGCGGAGTATCTACAAGTGCAGCTTACCCTGTATATTATTCAAGTGTAGATGCAACCGTTGGTAATGAAAATAGAGTAGTGAACAATTTAATTTATAACATCAATAGTAACGGGACAATATATGCATTATACAACATAGGAAGTGATGGAGTACATTATTATCACAACACTATTTCATTAGATGACCAAAATTCAACCGGTGGAACTACAAGAGGGTTTTACCAAACTACAACAGCATCTAATATAGAGTTTGTAAACAATATTGTTACTGTAACTCGTTCAGGAGGTGGAGCACTGTATTGTTTATATTTTAATGCAACAGGCTCTGCAATTGTTAGTGATAATAATGTATTATATACACCTACAACAATAAATAATACAGGGTATTTTGGAGGAAATCAAAATACATTAGTAGATTGGCAAACAGCTACAACAGGAGATGCTAATTCAGTAGATGCTCAGCCTTTATATGTAAATTCAACAGCAAATGATTTTACACCAAGTAGTCCTTTGGTAGATGGTATAGCGGACCCATCAGTTAACGTGTTAACTGATATATTTGGAGTAACAAGAGCAGTAACGCCAGATCCTGGAGCGATAGAATTTACTCCTCCTAGTTGTCCACAGCCATCAAATTTAACTGCCATAAATGTTACCGGTTCTTCGGCAGACTTAAGTTGGTTAGAAACAGGAAGTGCTACTACATGGCAAATAGATTGGGATACAGCAGGAGTAGCTCAAGGATTTGGAAACATAGTAGTAACTACAAATAATCCACATACAATTTCAGTATTATCACCAGAAAGTGAATATAGATATTATGTAAGAAGTATATGTGCAGTAGGAGATACGAGTTTATGGGGAGGACCTTATACCTTAACTACCTTATGTGCACCATCAACAGCCCCTTGGATAGATAGTGTAGAAACTCATTTAACTACAACTAGTTCTATGATAGAAAATTGTTGGTCATCTTCACCTTCAAATACTACATCTTCTTATAGATGGAATATTGATGGAGCCGGTTCAACACCGTCATCAAGTACAGGTCCTTCAGGAGCTTATAGCGGTAATAATTATTTCTATACTGAAGCTTCAAATGGTTCTGCCGGTGATGTGGCTGAGTTATATACTCCTATGATTGATGTATCTGCTTTAACACTACCGGAGTTGTCTTTTTACTATCATATGTATGGACAAACTATGGGAGACTTATACATTGATGTATTTGATGGCGTTAATTGGGTTACAACAGATTCCATTAAAGGAGAGCAACAAACGGCAGATACAGACCCTTGGTTACAACATAAAATTGTTCTTAATAATTTTCCTGACACAATACAAGTTAGATTTAGATCTATTAGAAGTACCAACTTCTATGGAGATATGTCATTGGATGATATAGAAATTAAAGAAGCACCAACATGTCCACAACCAATTGCACTTAATGTTTCAAACTTAACCATGAATTCAGCTGCTTTTGGTTGGACGGAAGTAGGTTCTGCAACCAACTGGCAAATAGAGTGGGGAATTTCAGGATTTACTTTAGGTGGTGGAGTTAGATTGATGACTACTACTAATCCACATACACAATTAGGTTTACAAGCTGCGGTTAGTTATGATTTTTATGTAAGAAGTGTATGTACTCCAGGTGACTCTAGTTTATGGACAGGACCATATACTTTTACTACTCCAATTTGTAACCCTTCACAACAATGTAATTATACATTTAGAATGACAGATTCATTTGGTGATGGATGGAATGGAAACACGATGGATATCATCCAAAATGGGATTACTGTTGCTACTATTGGAGGAACATTTACTACTGGAAATGGTCCTGTAGATATAACTGTCCCATTATGTAGTACATTCCCATTTGATTTATTTTGGAATACAGGTGGTAGTTTTGCAACAGAAGTTGGAATAGAAATTATTGATGCAAATAATACCTCTATATTTACGCATAATCCGGGTACAGACTTATCAGGGTCAACATTATATACAGATTCTGTATTCTGTCCTACTTGTCCTTCTGCTTCTAACTTAACTGATAGTGCTGTTTCAGCTACTTCTGTAGATTTAAGTTGGACAGTTAATAGTACAGCAACTTCTTGGGAAATTGAATGGGATACCACTGGATTCATTCAAGGAACTGGAAATATTGCTATAACCTCTAATAACCCTTATAATGTTTCTGGATTAACACCAGGTGGATTTTATCAATTCTATGTAAGAGATATTTGTGCTATAGGCGATACAAGTAATTGGTCAGGACCACATACTTTTACAGCTCCTTTATGTGATTTAGCTTATCAATGTAGTTATATTTTCAGAATGACAGATTCATTTGGTGATGGATGGAACGGTAATACGATGGATATTATTCAAGGAGGCGTTGTTGTAGCAACAATTGAGCTTACAACAGGTTCAGGTCCAGTAGATGTTGCTGTTCCGTTATGTGATACTATTCCTTTCGATTTATTCTGGAATACAGGTGGTAGTTGGAATACAGAAGTTGGTGTCCAAATTTTAGATGCTAGCAACAATGTAGTGTTTACTCATGCATCTGGAACTGATTTATCTGGAACAACAATTTTTACAGGAACTGTAGATTGTCCTTGTGCTGACCCATCAAACCTAGCTGCTAATAATGTAACTTATACTACAGCAGACTTAGCGTGGACGGAAAATGGTTCTGCGACAGTTTGGAATGTAGAATGGGGAGCAGCAGGATTTACTTTAGGTACAGGAACGTTAATAGCTTCAACTACTAATAATCCTGAGGCTATTACAGGATTAACAGCTGCTACAGCTTATGAGTTCTATGTTCAATCAGATTGTAGTCAAGACTCTAGTACTTGGGTTGGTCCTTATATGTTTGTGACACCATGTGTGTTAGATTTAGGATTAGACACCATTGTTTGTTCTACAGATTCATTACTGTTAGATGCAGGAAATGGGTTTTCAACTTATGCTTGGTCAACCGGAGACTCAACACAAACTATTTTGATTGATACAAATACACTTGGAGGAAATGGTGTTTATACTATTTATGTCGATGTTACTGATACCGTTAGTGGTTGTACAGGCACTGACACCATTATAGTTGAGTTTACA
This sequence comes from Vicingaceae bacterium, assembly GCA_036567945.1. Classification (GTDB taxonomy): domain Bacteria; phylum Bacteroidota; class Bacteroidia; order Flavobacteriales_E; family Vicingaceae; genus BRH-c54. The sequence goes on along the minus strand of DATCTM010000071.1, from coordinate 8,833 downwards.
AACTGTGTGGGTATTGGAGAGAATTCGCCAAACATAGACATGATAGTTTATCCTAATCCAAGTAAAGGTCAGTTTACAATTAATTTAACAACAACCAATACAACTGATTTACAAATTAGAATAACTAATATTCAAGGTCAGGAAGTATTTGTGAAAAACAACTTCGATAATATTAATATAATCAATGAAGAAATTAATATTGGAAATGTAAAAGGTGTTTACTTTGTGAATATCATTACCAACAACGAAGTGATTACTAAAAAGATTATTGTTCAGTAAATAATCAGTAAATAAAGTAAATAAAGTAAATAATCAGTAAATAATCAGTAAATAAGTTTTAGAAAAGCTGCAACAAAATTAATGTTGCAGCTTTTCTATTTTTATAAAAACTTCCTGTAAACATTTCCTTGTTTGAAAAAGTTGATTATCCTAATCGTTTCATAAAATTATAAGACTAATTTTGTCAATACTTATTTTATGAAACATAAATGAAACCAACTATTGCAATAATTGAAGGCGGATACAGCCACGAAAAGGTAATCTCACTAAAAAGTGCCGCTACCGTTTTTGAAAATATAGATTTAGCAAAATACATCCCCATTAAAGTAAGGATTGATGAAGAAGGTTGGGTAGCTTTTGTCAATGATAATAAAACACCTATAAACAGAGATGATTTTTCTGTTACGGTAAACGACCAAAAAATTAAATTCGATTTTGCATTTATCGTTATTCATGGTACTCCCGGTGAAGATGGGAAATTACAAGCCTACTTTGACATGATAGGGCTACCATATTCTACTTGTAATCATTTAGCTGCTACGCTTACCTTTAATAAATATGTATGCAACCAATTTCTTAAAAGTTTAGGGATAACGGTCGCAAATGCAATTTTAGTGAGAAAAAATGAAATAGTTGAACCGGAAAACGTTATTAAAATTGTTGGATTGCCTTGTTTTGTAAAACCTGCTGATGGAGGAAGTAGTTTTGGTGTATCTAAAGTTAAAGTACTTGATGAGTTATTGCCTGCCATTCAAAAAGCTCAAGAACATGGCACAGAAGTGTTAGTTGAAGCCTTTATGGAAGGCAGAGAGTTTACTAATGGAGTTTATCTTTCTGAAAATGGAATTAAAGTGCTACCCATAACTGAAATAATAACTCAAAATGAATTTTTTGATTTTGAAGCAAAGTATTTAGGTGAATCACAAGAAATTACTCCGGCAGTTATAAATGCTGAAATGACTACTAAAATAAAACAAATAACACATAAAGTATATCAAATTTTAGGATTAAAAGGCATGTGTAGAGTGGATTACATCTTGGTAGGTCAGGAGCCTCATGTAATTGAAGTGAATACTGTTCCCGGTTTATCCGCACAAAGCTTAATTCCACAAATGGCTGCTTATGAAGGGATTCCTCTAAAAGAGTTGTTTTCTGAAGTGATAACTGTTGCAACTAAAAAGTAAAAACTATGATAATTTATAACGTTACTATCAATATTGAAGATCAAATACATGGTGATTGGTTAAATTGGATGAAAGAAGTTCATATTCCTGATGTGATGGAAACAGGTTGTTTTATCGAACATAAAATTTGTAAGGTTTTATCGGTGCAACATGATGAGCAAGGGCATACCTACGCTATTCAATATACTTGCGAAAATGAAGCACAATTAAATAAATATCAAGAAGAATTTGCTCCCAAATTGCAAAAAGAACACTTAAATAGATATGATGGGAAATTTGTTGCTTTCAGAACTATATTAAAAGTTGTTTAAGCAACTTCCTCACCCCATTCTTACAATAATTCACTAACTTTGCAGAAACAAATTTAAACTTATGGAAACTACAAAAACATTATCACCTTTTACGGTTTATGCGGAAATGACTCCGAATCCAAACACCATGAAATTTGTGTCGAACAGATGGCTAATAACCAACGATAAAAGTTACGAAATTTTGGCAAACCAAAGAGTTGGCGGGCCATCTCCGTTAGCAGAAAAGTTGTTTAATTTTCCGTTTATTAACGGTGTTTTTATAGCAGCTAATTTTGTTACACTTACCAAAAGTGATATCATTGAATGGCAAGATGTGGTAATGGAATTAAGAGATTTTATTACTGATTATTTGAATAGTGAAGAAGGTGTTGTTATTCGTGAAGAATTTTTAAACCCTGCAAAAGAGGAAGTTGTTAGTGAAACTTCTTCTGACAATACAGTAAAACCATCTGAAAATAAAAACTTTACCGATTTTGAGCAAAAAATTATTGAAATTTTAGATGAATATATTAAACCTGCAGTTGAAAGCGATGGTGGAGCTATAGAATTAGATTCTTACAACGATGGTGTGGTAAAAGTAGTTTTAAAAGGTTCTTGCAGTGGTTGTCCATCATCAACTATGACATTAAAAGCAGGAATAGAGCAAATGCTTAAAAATATGCTGCCTGAAGTACAATCGGTAGAAGCAATTAATGGGTAAGATACTTAGTTGACAGTTTTTTCAGAAAACTATTAATCAACTAAACTTATAAACTCTTAGCTTCATAAACTAACTTACAGGCTCTTTGTTCTACCTCCATCTACAGGTAAATTAATTCCATTAATGTAAGATGCTGCCGGAGAAGCTAAAAATGCTACAGCATTAGCTACTTCTTCCGGTTGAGCTATTCTTTTCATAGGAACTTCGTTAGCCATTTCTTGAAACAAAACATCGGCAGATTTTCCGGTTTTTTCTGATTTATTTTCTACAATAGATTCCAATCTAACGGTGTTGGTAGCTCCAGGAAGTACATTGTTTACCGTTATACCAAATTGTCCTAATTCGTTGGCTAAGGTCTTACTCCAATTGGCAACCGCACCTCTAATGGTGTTAGAAACTCCCAAACCGTTTAGCGGTTGTTTTACTGATGTAGAAATAATATTAATAATTCTGCCATATCCTGCTTGCTTCATTTTTTCTTTTACTGCTTGCATTAAAATGTGGTTGCAAAGCAAATGATTAGAAAAAGCACTTAAAAAAGCATCCTCATTCGCATCTTCAATAGGACCACCAGCAGGACCTCCTGTATTGTTTATTAAAATGTTTACGGTTTTATCCGAATGAAGCATATATTGATTCACATTGCTTTTTAATGCTGTTGGATTAGAAAAATCAGCAACAATGTAATCGTGTTTTTGTTGGTTGTTGGGAAGCTCTTTTAAAACGGTTTTTAGCTTATCTTCATTTCTAGCAATTAATGTAACATTTGCTCCTAACAATGCTAATTCCATAGCAATAGCTTTGCCTATTCCTTGAGTGCTTCCGCAAACAAATGCGTTTTTATTTTTTAAACTTAAATCCATAATTAATATTTTGTTTGGTTAAACAAGTGCTTTTTTTAATAATCCCGCTCTTCTCAATAATGCATCATTATCAGGCTTTCTACCTCTAAATTTTTCGTACAAATCCATTGGATGTTCACTTCCTCCTTTAGATAAAATGTAGTTTTTAAATTTTTCTCCGGCTTCTGGGTTAAAAATACCTTTTTCTAAGAAATATTCAAAAGCATCGGCATCCAACACTTCTGCCCATTTGTAAGAGTAATATCCTGCTGAATAACCGCCTTGAAATATATGTGCGAAAGATGCACTAAAGCAAGTTCCATCTATAGTTGGGTAAATACGAGTTGGCAAAGTCGCTTCTTTTTCAAATTGTTCTACATCTTTAATGGTATTGGCAGGAGTAGTGTGCCAAGCCATATCTAGCAATCCAAAATTCAACTGTCTTACTATTGCTGTTGCTTCCATAAAATTAGATGATGCTTTAATTTTTTCTACCAATTCCATTGGAATAACTTCGCCTGTTTCGTAATGAAAAGCAAAAAGCTCTAATGCTTCTTGCTCGTAGCACCAATTTTCTAATAATTGTGATGGTAGCTCCACAAAATCTCGGTAAACACTTGTTCCTGAAAGTCCCGGATAAGTAGTGTTAGCCAACATTCCGTGTAAAGCATGTCCAAACTCATGAAACAAAGTAGTTACTTCGTTAAAAGTTAATAAAGAAGGCTTTGTTTTAGTTGGTTTAGTGAAGTTACAAACGTTAATTACTTGCGGACGAATATTCTCGTCATTTTTAATACACTGACTGTTAAAGGTGGTCATCCAAGCACCATTTCTTTTGCCTTCTCTTGGAAAGTAATCTCCATAAAAAATAGCTGCTAATTCACCGTTATTGTCGGTTACCTTGTAGGTTTTTACATCTTCGTGGTATTTATCAATGTCAAATACTTCGGTAAACTGAAGTCCGTAAAGTTTTTCGGCAACAATAAACGCTCCTTTTATTACATTTTCTAACTGAAAATAGGGCTTTAGTTGCTCATCGTCTATTTCAAATAATTTTTGTTTTAATTTTTCACTGTAGTAAGCTCCATCCCAACTTTGCAACAATTCCGGACCACCTAGTTCCTTAGCAAATTCGCACAATTGCTTGTATTCACTTAACGCAACAGGCTTGGCCTTGTCTAACAAATTATTCAAAAAGTCCATCACATTTTTAGAAGAAGTAGCCATTTGCTCTTCCAACACAAAATCTGCATGGGTTTTATATCCCAACAAATTAGCTCTTTGCTCTCTTAACTTAGCTATGGTTAATACGTTATTTCTGTTGTCGTATTCATTGTTGTTAAAAGCTTTAGCACCTGATGCTTTTGCCAATTTTTCTCTCAATGCACGATTGTCGGCATAAGTCATAAATGGGAAATAGCTTGGCATGGCCAAGGTAAATACCCAACCGTCTTTGTTTTTTTGCTCGGCAGTCATTTTTGCAGCTTCCACCACGCCTTCAGGCAATCCACTCAAGTCTTTTTCATCAGTAATGTGCAGCTCGTAATTGTTGATTTCTGCTAACAGATTTTCACCAAAGTTTAAAGATGTTTCTGAAAGCTTTTTATCTATTTCTCTGAGTATTTTTTTGTCTTCTTCGTTAAGATTAGCTCCATTTCTTACAAAACTTTTGTAGGTTTTGTCTAACAACATATCTTCTTCTGCAGTAAGCTGAAAAGTTGCTTTGTTTTCATGGACTGATTTTATCCTTGCGAAAAGTTGTTCGTTTAATCCAACATCGTTCCCAAACTCAGCCAACATTGGCGAAACTTCTTTGGCGATTTTCTGAATTTCATTATTTGTTTCAGCAGAATTAAGGTTAAAGAAAATGTGCGAAACGCTGTCTAACAACTGTCCGCTGAAATCAAGTGCTGCAATGGTGTTTTCAAAAGTGGGAGCTTCCGAATTATCGGTAATAGTGTCTATTTCTTGTTTAGCTTTATCAATAGCAGTCTCAAAAGCGGGTTTAAAATGTTCATTTTTTATCTTGGAAAAAGGTGGAGTATTAAAAGGCGTATTAAATTTTTCTAATAATGGATTTGTCATGGTTATTCTCAATTTTTGATTTTGGCAAAGTTAGCGATTAATCGTGAGTTGGGAAGGTAGTTTATAAGTTTAGAGAATTTTTAACCTCCAATCTCTAATCAAATTCCACTACTTCTAAATCTTTAATTTCATTGTTGTCAAGTGTAAACCGCACAATGGTTTTAACTTTATGAAAACCTTGTTGACCTGCTGCTCCGGGATTGATGTGCAGGAGTTTAAGTTTTTCATCATACATCACTTTTAGAATGTGAGAATGTCCGCAAATAAAAAGTTTAGGTGGGTTGTTGGTTATTTCTGCTTTAATTTCTTGGCTGTACCTGTTTGGGTAGCCTCCAATGTGGGTTATCCAAACGTCCACTCCCTCACAATTAAATCGTAAGTTTTTAGGAAAACGAGTTCTTACGGTTTGTCCGTCAATATTGCCATAAACCCCTTTTAGCGGTTTCAATTTTTCCAATTGTTCTATTACTTCATAATTGCCAACATCTCCGGCATGCCAAATTTCATCGCACTGTGCAAATAATTTTTCCAATTTCGGATGAAAATATCCATGCGTATCTGAAATAAGTCCTATGCGTTTCATTTTTTAAGAAAATATTTACAGCAGAGTTAAAGAAATAATTAGTTTTACCAAAAGATAATAAAACAAAATCTTTTTAGTTTGTATTCTCATTAAATTAAAAACTACAACCATGAAAAATAATTTTTTAAAACTTAATTTATTGATAGTTTGCTTTTTGCTAGTTGCTTCTGGCATTTTTGCTCAAGAAAAACAAGATACTTTAAAACCATTAAAAGGCGATTGGGGTTTTGTGTTAAACTTAACCGGATTGGTAGATAATATTTCTTTAGGTACTCGCTCAGACATCAACAATAACAATACTGTATTGGCAAAATACCAGTTGAAAGACAATAGAGCTTTGAGAATTGGCTTAGGCTTATACTCTAAAAGAGAGAATAATTTTTCTGCCGACAGTATTTCGTTGTTATCAGGCAATAGAGCTTGGAGAGAGGTTGACTCTATTGAAACAAGGTTTGATTTTTCGGTTGCGTTGGGTTACGAAATTCAATTTGAAGGCACAAGAAGATTAATGCCTTACGTTGGCGGTGAGTTGGTAGTTGGCAGAATTGGCAATACTAAAATTGATGCTACAACAGAAATCACCGACAAATTAGGAACGCAACGAATTAAAAGAATCATTCAACAAGATGGAGGAATGAGCTTTGGCGTAAATGTGTTAGCCGGATTTAATTATTTCTTTGCTGAACATATTTCTATTGGAGCAGAATTTAACTTAGGTTATATGGCATCAGTAAGAGGTGGCGACCAAAGTGAAAGTGTAGTGGATACCCCTGTTAGCGGACAACAAACATCTTCTTTTGTTAATTCTAAAGGAGGTACTTCCGACAGAGGTTTTGATGTAAATTCTACAGCCGGGTTGTTACTTTCATTTTATTTTTGAAGAACAGTTTAGACATAAAAAAAGCGGGAAGTGATAATCAGTTCCCGCTTTTTTGTTTTAAATAGTTAATTGATTATTGAACTATCAGTTTTTTAGTAATTTTTTGCTCTCCAATTAAGGTACTTATAAAATAAATTCCTTTAGCTAAGTTAGCTGTTTCAATGTTAAGTGTATTCATTCCTGGCTGCATATTGCCGGCAAATACATTTTTAATTTCTTGTCCCAATTGGTTAAGGATAGCTATTTCTACTTTTTCAGCAGTTGTTAATTCAAAAGTAAGCGTAGCATTTTCATTGGAGATAGGGTTAGGATAAACACTCAAATTGATTTTGTTTTCTAATTCATTTATACCAACCATTGGCATAGGGTATTGAGAAATTACTGTTCTGGAAGAATCTCCTGCAATTTCTGCATCGATTATAGATAACAATGGGTATTTGCTAACAGAAGGTTCATAATAGTTAATGATTTTACCTTTAATAGTTATAGGAAGAATAGCTGGAAAAGGAAATGGTAAATTAATAGTATCGGTAACTAAACTATCAAATTGAACTACTCTTAGTACATTAGGAATGCTTACGCTGTTTGGTAGTAATAATGTACCCCATGCATCTGCGTTTACGGAAACGGTTCCGCTACCATTTGTTGTTGTATTATAATCAACAGCTGTAAACTGACCTGAAAAAGCATCATTAAAACTATTTCCATATACAAATGGATAAGTCATTGTTCTTTCTGGGTCTGTATATTTAATAATAGTAACACCAAAAGTATTAATATCTAGTACCATTCCATTGTTTACTAGACTATCTGTACTAACTAATTGTCCGTAGCGTTTGTTTACAGGAGACCCTGCTGTAGTGTCAGCATAAGTTGCAGTGGGAAAATCACTTGCATAAGTTGTTGTAGCAGGATTAACATAATAGTTGGTTTGAGACATTCCGTAACCTGCAAGAGTACTGTAATCAAAAGTTACATTTGCTCCTGTCGTATTATCAATAACACTATTACTATCGGCAACATAGTACAATTGGTTATCCCCAACAGAAGGAGCATGGTTAGCAGAAGTCAATGTTGGTTGAGCATATGCAGCGGACGTCAATGCTGTTCCAATAATAAGTGAGTAGAATTTTTTCATCATATTAGGTTTTTAATTTTATAGTAAAGTTAAGGAATTATTTAAACTTAGAACTTTATGGCTAAGCCTGTGCCTATATAAACACCCCTTAAAGTCATCTTCATATCTAATTCATAGTTTACATTAAAAGCATTTAAAGCTGCTGAAAAATCATCAGAAAGTTCAGGGTCTATGTTGATGTTCATTAAAGGGAAATTAACACTAAACAACATTCCAATGTTGTCTGAAAAGAAAATTCTATCGGTAACTCCTAATGTAAAATACCCACCATTTCCTTTAGCAGATTTTAGAAAAGCTCCTTGAATATCATGGTACTCCCAATTAGCATTTGCAATACCCAAACCTAAAGTTAAGAACAAATCATTTTTATCGGCATTTAGTAAATGGTAGTTTACATGAACAGCAAAGTCAGTACTTTTTACACTTTTTACCGTATCTTTATCTTCCTCATCAATAAAATAATTGCTAGCCCCTATCTTAAGTCCAACCCCAAACTTGTTTGAGACACCATATTCAGCACCTATTCTAAAAATACTACTAGCTGTTCCATCCTTATCAGTATTGGAATCACTAAAATTAAAACCAAAGGCATTTGCTTTAATAGTGGTGGTAGTTTGGGTAGCATAAATTCCCAAACCTAAATCTACATCAATATTCCAATTGCCTTTTTGGAAGGCTTGAGCATGGGTTTTAATATTTGTTACACTTAACATAAGCAACATTGCTGTTGCGAAAAAAAATGGTATCTTTTTCATAATTAGATGTTTTTAAGGATGGACAAATGTAATTCAAAAATAAAAAGAATAAATAAAAAGTTTGTTTTTTTTAGAT
>DATCTM010000070.1:0-2185 GCA_036567945.1 Vicingaceae bacterium | reverse complement strand
AACAGATACTAAAGTAGGTGAAGAGCGAAGCACTCCGTATGCAACTTCTTATTTGTTAACAGAAATAACCAGTCCTGATTATATTGACAGAAAAAATGATGGACCTACAGACGATGATTTTGGGGGATATACGAAATTTAGTTACAAAAAAGCTTATGGTGCAGGTGTTACTGATGTAAATGGCAATCCGGATGAAGATTGGTATAAATGGAGAATGCCTTATGCCGGACTATCCTACAATAGAAATGAATTATCTAATCCAAAAGATGATTTAGGTAGTGTGGCAGAAGGATATAAAGAAATTTATTATTTAGATACTGTACAAACCAAAACACATTATGCGGTTTTTTATGTTTCAAATAGAGAAGATGGGTTAGATGCTGAACATGCTGAAGCTACAGCATCAACGGATGACCAAGCACAAGGAGTGTTTGGGTTGAAAAAACTAGATAGAATTGAACTTTTTGCCAAAAATGTTAGTGGAGGTACTGATAAATTAATTAAAACAGTTCATTTTAAATATGATTATTCTTTATGTAGTGGTGTTTTAAATAATGGAAATGGGAACGGAAAACTTACCTTAAAAAAAGTATGGTTTGAATATAATGGAGTGGTAGATGCCAAAATTACTCCTTATCAATTTGAATATAAATATCCAACAACTACAGAAGCTAACTACCCTGCTAGGTATAATGATTTTGAAGATTATGGGAATTATTCATTAGGACAACAAAATCCAAATTACTCTCCGTTTAATATTGACGCATGGGGGAATTATCAGTACGATGGAGTTACCAGATTTTCTGATATGCAACCTTGGTTAGATCAGAGTGGAGCAAATGATGCAAGTTTCGATCCCGCAGCTTGGCAATTAAAAGTGATTAAACTACCCTCCGGTGGAGAAATTCATGTTCAATATGAACAGGATGATTATTGTTATGTGCAGGATAAAGCTGCTCAAGCAATGGTAAGTTTAACAGGAGGAAATCATAGTAATGGAAACTTCACGATTAATGCCGCTGACTTAGGTATCACATCTCTTGCTGACAAACAAAAATTAGCTGCTATTATAAAAAAAGAATACATTAATGGAGATAAAAGAATGTATTTTAAAATGTTATATAAGTTAATAGGTAATTCTACGCCTAACCTTAATGATTGTAATGTAGAATACATTACAGGGTATGCCAATGTAACCAATGTAACTGTAAATGGAAGTGGAAACATTGAGATTCAATTAAAAAATAGTGGAGGATATACCTTACCAAAAGAAGTTTGTAAAGATTATGTAACAACACAACGAGCCGGAAATTTAGCACCTGTAGGCAGTAATTGTAACCCTTCTGAAAACGATGCCATTAATGGACCAACAGCCACTGACAAAGTATTAGGTTTTGTAGGTAAAGCAGGTGCTTGGTTAGCAAGTCTAGCTCCCGGAACAACTTGTTTAGAAGTAAATTATGAATATTCCTACTTGAAAATTCCATTATTGGAAGCTAAAAAAGGAGGCGGAGTGCGTGTGAAAAGATTATTGATGTTTGATAAGGGGATAGACTCAGGAGCACCGGTATTGTATGGCTCTGAATACATTTATAAAGCCTATGATGAAGAAAGAAAAGAATATAGAAGCAGTGGGGTGGCTACTAATGAACCCGGAGGTATCCGAGAAGAAAATGCATTGGTTGGATTTTTACCGAGGTTTAAACAAAGCTTTATAGACAAAGTAATCTCGGGAAGAGATAAAGGAGAATCTGAAGGTCCTTTAGAAGAAGGTGTTTTGCCAGGTCCATCTGTTGGCTATTCAAGAATCATTACAAAAAGTATTCATAGCGGAAAAACAAATCCCGGCTTTGCTATAAAAGAATTTTATACAGCAAAAGATTACCCTGTTAAAATGACAATGACAGAAATGGATAGAAGCCATAAAGATTATCTACCCATAATAACCGGATTAGTAAATAAAATAACCAATAATTTGTGGGTATCTCAGGGCTATTCCTTTGAGATAAACAGTATGCACGGACAACTTAAATCAAGTGCTACCTATGCAGGAGATTATAGTGATATATTGAATCCGAATACTTCTCTTTTAGTTTCTCAGGAAGTATTAACTTATTTCCAACCGGGAGAGGAATTGCCTATATTAGACCCTAGTGATTTAACTTATTCCACCACCATGCCTTTA
>DATCTM010000069.1:0-5500 GCA_036567945.1 Vicingaceae bacterium | reverse complement strand
AGCAATTTTTTTATAAAAAGCCGTAATGTTTTTTTCTTTTAACAGCAACGCAGCATTTTGCGGAACAGCTATAATGGCATTGCTAGAAATAGGTTGTTTAACGTTTTTATAAAAATTATAGCCAATAAAACCAACGGCTCCCAATAACAAAACAAAAATTAAGATTAATATTTTTTTTGTCATAACAGTTTTAAATTCACAAGGTGTATATTAACTGCTAAAATTAAGTAGATATATAGCCCCCAACATGCTATTAATGATGAAACAATTAACAACCCAACGTTAATACAGTTGTTGTGTTAATATTTGATAGAAGTAGTTGGAAGTAGGGTGTTGTTGTAACGGTCTCGTGTATGAGTAGTAGCGGATTTTTACTCACTAACTTTTCAGTTTAGCACTGACCTTAATTTTTATGTTTATACTTTCGTTTTAGCACTATTTCCGCTATTATTTATACACAATGTTGTACGCTAGCTTTCTTTTCTTTCAGTTCGTTAGCGTTGGCGTGAAAGCTCTTTGCAACCGCAGGAACGAGGATTGCAGTGTGCTTGAACTTTGCGTTGGCTTAATCAGGACTTCTCATTACACCTGCATATTTAAAAAGTCCGAAAATATTGTCTTTATGGTAATTTAAAAATGCTTTTTCAGGTTTAAAAAAATCTTCAACAGGTAAAGTTATTTGTTGTTTGTCATATTTAGCTAATAAGGTATCTTTTACATCTGTGTGAACATTTACCCGATATTCTTCGTCAATTGTAAACATTCCTCTGTCAAAAGCCCAGTGCATATCTCTTGACATAGCTATTCCATTACAAGGTAGAAACGACCCAGAGTGTGATTTGGGTTTTATATGTGCTGCCTCAAGATTTATTAGTTTTTTATAAAAAATTGCTTCTCCAGTGATAGCACACTTATTTCCATAACCTAGCAATACAAAATCTCTAAAACTTACAGAGTTGAAAAGATTAGCTCCTTTTGTTTCTTCAATTTCGGTTACAGATTCTTCTTTTACTTGATTCTGTCTTTTTTCAGCATCCTTTTTAACTTCATCGGGAATAACCGTTTCCAAATACTCTAAATCTGAAACTTGATATTCTGAAATGAACTCTAACTTTTCGTGATAGGTTGCGTGACCACCTCGTTGTTCTGAATTCTCTACAATCTTATCTAATAACGAATAATGCTCACTTGCAGAATTGAAACGGTGCATTTTATATAGATTAGTTAAGTCTTCTGTTTGAATTTTTTCAAAGACTACAATATCATCAGGCCTAAAGAATGAGCGTTCAGGGTCGATTTTCGTGTTTAGATACAGTCTAAACTCATCTCTTGGTTGTTTCGCGCTACTTCCGTGAAATTTATCGTTATGATAGACAAAAGTGCAGTATACCTTCTCGTTTGAATTCGGAGGCACAATTGGTAATAAAATTGCATCATTTAATTCAGTTGTTGAAAGTGGAGGAAAGAATCCTTCATTGTTTTTAGATATTAACATATATCTTCCTCTAGCAACTTTTCCGTCAGGTTTTGGGCTGCCAAGTTCTTGAAATTTTAGTTTTTTGATGTAATACATATTAGCTAAAGTTTAAACTATAATTTGTATTGTCAATTCTTTGAATTGTCACAGTTGTTCTACCATAATTCAAAAGGTCTTGTAATGAGATTCTTCTTGTGGCAGGTAATCCTAAACGATTCCTCAGGTATATTCCTAAAACATCCTTGCTAGGTTTTGATTCTAATTGTTTGGGGTAACCGTCTGGACCATTTCCTCCAAAGATTCCTTGCATAATTGTTCCATCATCCCAATGAAAATTCATTATTACTTGTTGTGCGGGTTTTCTATCAAAAAGACCAGGATTTGCACGTATAGTACCAATATGAATTGGAATATATGAATCGTAAGGCCTTGTATGATTTAATGCATTTGAGCCCCAATTCAGACCTCCTGTATTGTGCATTCTACCTGTTTTTGTTAAAAGTGTAATGTCTGGCATAGTTCTATTGATTTAGTTTTTTCATTTAAAATTTCAATAACAGTTTCTGCTATCAATTTAGAGAATTTAGGTGGTACGGCATTTCCAATCATTTTATACTGGTCGCCTCTTGATCCTAAAAATTCAAAATCATCATCAAAAGTTTGCAGTCTAGCAGCTTCTCGTACTGTTATTGAACGTGCCTGATTTGGATCAGGGTGAATATGACGTAAACCGTCTTTGTATAAATGAGCAGGAATCGTATTACTTGGTTTATCTTCCCTAATTACGTGGTATTTGTGAAAGGTTGAATCTTTACCTGTTTTTTGTTTGTATAACTCTATCAGTGCCTTGCTTGAAGTGTACATTTCTCTTCCACTCTTAATATCTTCAGCAAGTAACTTAAATATGTTAATATCTCTTTCACTGTGCATTCTTGGTTCGTGATTCTTTGGAAGAGGAATGCCATTAAGTTTTACAGTATGTGAATGCTTTGGGTTTTTAGGGTCAGGAAATATTTTTGGTAAATACTCAAATGCAGTCTTTGAATTTAAGGGTTCAGTACTGGCTTTTGATTTCATAATTGAGTAGAAAGAATTGATTTTAGTTCTACTTTCTTTGTTTTTTGGCACACCAAAAATGATTACCCTTTTTCTTTTTTGAGGAACATTATAATATGAAGTATCAAAAAGGGCATTACTTCTCAAATTGTCTGTGATTTCATACCCAATTTCATTGAACGCCTTTTTTATTCTCTTTACAATTGAAATTCCTCCTGGCTTTGCGGATAATATTCCTTCAACATTTTCAAAGACAAAAGCTTTTGGTTGATAATGATTTACAAGTTTCACGTAGCTCTCAAATAGGAAATTACGATAATCGTCTTGCATTCCGTTTTCATCTCTAACTCTTCCTGCAATAGAGTAGGCTTGACAAGGTGGACCACCAACAATTAAATCAACTTGATTTGTGCCAACTAATTCATCAAGACCAACACTGGAACCGTAAACTGAATCATTAAATCCATTTATTAATTCTTCTGTACGTTGAATATCAAAATGAATAATGTTGTTTTTGTTCAAATCATATTTCCATTTATTTTCAAGTCGATTTTTGAGAGTTGCAACAGTTGGAAATTCCCAATCGACTGCTGCCAAAGTATTATACTTTCCAGTTTGCAAAAATCCATCTGTTAAACCACCACAACCTGCAAATAAGTCAATTAAGTTAATCTTCATTTTGTAAATAGTTTAAAAGTTGTTTACCTAAAATTTCTCCAAGTATTGGAGGTACAGCATTACCTACTTGACGATATTGTTGTGTTTTATTTCCAAGAAAAACAAAATTGTCAGGGAATGATTGTAACCTTGCGTTTTCTCTTACACTTGGAACTCTGTTCCATTTGTAATGAAAGTGGTTTCTGTGTCCAGTGTCAATTGTTTTTGAAGGTCTTTCACTGTGATATCGTGTCCAAGCTTCATTGAATTTTCGTGAATCTCCAACTCCTGGCGGTAAATCTTTATGATTTCCGCCTTCAGGAACTTGCGAAATAACATTAATTACGTGTTCTGTATGTTGAGTACCCAAATGATTGAAAAGTACTTTGTTGCCATTCCTCATTATCTTTTGGTAATCGCTAAACGGATTTTTGTCGTAGCTTAATTTTTCCTCTCCCAGGTCAGATACCAAATCAGGTAAATCTCCAATAGCATCCTTACAGCCAACATATTTTTCAGGTGTATGTGTTGGTTCGGGGAATTCAAACATTCCTAAATCTTTTCTCAATGCGACAAAAAACACTCTTTTTCTAATTTGAGGAACGCCATAGTCTGGAGCGTAAAGTAGTTTAGGATTACAGTTATAGCCCATTTTGTTACATAGTTCTATAATCTCTTTTTTTGCTTTACCACCATAAAGAGTTAATAAACCGGGTACGTTTTCAATAATTATAGCTTTAGGGTTGGTCTTTTCTGCTAAACGGAAAACTGCATAGAATAATGAATTTCTTTCGTCATTTTCTTTCCTAGAACCTGTTAAGGAAAAACCTTGACAAGGTGGACCAGCAATAATTACGTCTATTTCTTTACCTTTTGATTCTTTAATTATTGTATCTATTGCCGACTCTTTATGTAAGTCTAGTAATAATGCTTTTGAATTGTCGTGATTCTTTTCAAATGTCCTTAGTGCAATTTCTGTGTTATCAACTCCTAAAATAACGTGAAATCCTGCTTGTTGGAATCCATAAGAAAATCCTCCGCATCCTGAAAACAAATCTATTGCTGTTAATTTTTTACTCATTTTCAAAATTGAATGTTCCTTGCTTGGAATTAGTATTTCTTAAATAATTTGCTGTGTCTTCTGCTACTGTAAAAATGGAATCTGAACATTTATACTTAAAAGCTTCTCTTGCAAATTTGTCTGCAAAAAATAAATCCGTAACGCTCTGTATATCAGTTTTAAATAGTTCAGCCAATATTTTCAGTTTCGATTTGCTAAATTTTTGACTTCCGTTTTCAATTCGACTAATGGCACTTGTGTTAATTCCGATTTTCGCACCGAATTCAGTTTGTGTCCATTCTCGTCTTTCCCTTTCTCTTTTTATGTAATGTCCGAAACTTGCCATTTTTATAATTTAATCAAATTATGATTTGACCTATTTTCAGCAAATGTAAAATTAATTTTCTGTTTTTGCATCAAGTTCTAATGATTTTTATTTCTGGGTGGTGGTGAAGGGCAAGCTCTTTTGGTTTTTTAGCGTTGTTTTGTGTGTCGGAAAAACCAAATGTGCTTGCCCGTGTGGTGGCTTTTTCAGCTTGCGTACAACTTGTGTATATGTACACCTTTGGTATACATGTCTAACTAATTTTGGGTAGATATATACACCTTTTGGGGTATTTATGTTTTTTGTAAATATATAAAAAACTTACTTCCTGTAAGCCAATAATCTTTCTACATATTTGCCAATAATATCAAACTCAAGGTTTACGGTATTGCCGGCTTTTAGAGTTTTAAAAGTGGTATGCTCAAACGTATAGGGAATAATACAAACAGAAAATTGTGCGCGTTGAGCATCTACAACAGTTAAGCTCACACCATTTATGGTAATAGAACCTTTTTCTACAGTAATGTGGTCTTTTGCTTCGTGGGTAATGGTAAACATCCAGCTGCCATTTTCTTCTTTAATAAACTTACAAATACCTGTTTGGTCAACATGTCCCTGAACAATGTGCCCGTCAAATCTGCTGCTTGCTGCCATTGCTCTTTCTAAATTAACTAAGCTGCCTATGGTTAAGTCTCCTAAGTTGGTTTTGGCTAAGGTTTCTTTAATGGCGGTAACGGTGTAAACATCATCTTTAATATTAATAACGGTTAAGCAAACACCATTATGAGAAACACTTTGGTCAATTTTAAGTTCTTTTGTTAATGCACTTTTAACCGAAAAATGGATGTTGTTGCCTTCTTTTTCAATACTAACAATTTGCCCTAAATCTTCTATAATTCCTGTAAACATACTATGGTTTTGATAC
>DATCTM010000068.1:0-44087 GCA_036567945.1 Vicingaceae bacterium | reverse complement strand
AGCACAAAAAAATGTATTTAAATTTCATACGTTACCTTTTGTTTGGGGAGAAATGCGACTGGGTTATGAAAGAGTAATTACGCCAAAACTTGCTTTGCAGTTTAACTATGGAACATTTTTAGGTTCTAGAATTCCTTCGCCTATTTATGAAACGTCATCGGTAGAAACGTATTTAAATACAACGCCTATAAAAAACAAATTAAGTGGTTTTAGCACAAGTATAGATTTAAGAATTTATACTAAATCTGAAGCTCCTACAAGATTTTATATAGCACCTTATATTAAATACAATAAGTACAATGTTACTGCTTCAGCAAGTTTTGAATATTCTGCAGACACCTCTGAATACAATCAACTTACACAACAACAACAATCTGTTGGGGGCTACCAAAATGGTAATTACCATTATGATGTTACCGGAACATTAGACGGAACTATTTCTCAGTTTGGAGCTGGTGCTTCTATTGGAATGCAGTTTTTGGTGGCTAAGGTAATTACTATAGATTTAAACTTTTTTGGTTTAGGCGTAGAGTACAATAAAGTAAATGCTGACTTAACCACCAATGTTAGAGGTGTTGACTATGAAAAATGGCTGCCTTATGTGCGTGATGAAGTGGAAGATATTCCTTACATTGGTGAGAAAATAGAACTTACTGCCGAACAAGACCGAATAAAAATGAAAGCTCCTATTGTAATGCCTACTTTTAGAGCTAGTATAGGAATAGGCTTTGCTTTTTAAATGTTTTTGATGCTAATGAGTAATGAAATTTACCAGTAGAAAAGACATTTTATTTACATCGCTTGTTTTTGGCGTTATAATGTTATTAGTAGGATTAACATTTTTACAATTGTATCAAGGTAAAGAATGGCATTGGGCAAATTTATTGGTGTTCGCAGTTATACTTTTATTATTTTGGATTTATTTCGATACTTCCTACTTACTTACCAAAGAGTATTTGATTTACAAGAGCGGCCCCATAAGAGGTAAAATAAACATGGCCGATATTAGAGAAGTAGAAGCCAACAAAACGCTTTATGTAGGCATAAAACCTGCTTTAGCCCGAAAAGGATTAATAATAAAATACAACCAATACGATGAAATCTACATCAGTCCCAATACCAATGAAAGCTTTATTAAAAAATTGTTGGAGTTAAACGGAGAGATAAAAGTGAGTTGATGAGAAATTAAGTGTCGCTAATGTATAAATCTCGTTAGTGTATTAGTGGTATTATTCAATGTTTACTACCGTTAACTTTTTCCATTCAAAATAACCATAAATTACTATTATGGTGTAAGCAAACATCAACAGTACATAAATCTCTAACCCTCTGGTATAATATAAATAAACGGACACCCCATCGATTGCTATCCAATAAAACCAATTTTCTATCCGTTTTTTTGCCATCATATAAGTAGCAATAAAACTAAAGATGGTAGTAAATGAATCTATTAATGGTTTTTGTGCTTCTTTAAAAAAAGAAGACAATATAAAATACATTCCAAAAGAAAGAGCAGTACCAATAAGTATTAGTAAAATGTTTTTTTGTAAGGTATCTTGATAGACTTTTGTTATCACCTCTTGCTTTTTCCACATTATCCAACCATAAATACCTGCAAAAACATAAAAAACGGACAACAAAGCTTCTGCATATAATTTAGCATACACTATAAACAAATAGATGCTTAACAATGAACTCATTATCCCAAAAACCCAACATGAGATTTTGTTTTTTGCCATTAAGACTGTATAAAGCACACCAAAAATTACAGCAACAATTTCCAGTAATAGTTCTATATGGTTAGACATCCAAAGCACCATTCAGGACTTTCATTACAAAAATCATTTTTCCGTATTTTTCAAATGATGTTTTTATTTCTTGTTGTAAAATAGGCATTACTTCGTCTATTTCTCCAACAATATGGGTACTAGTTGCATTAACTTTAACTGTAATATTAGCATGTGCATTTATCCTATCAATAAAATCTTGTATTGGCGGAATGTAATCTGCATTTAACGGGTAATTACTTATTTCTATGGTGGTTTTCATCCTTAATTAGTTATACAAAATCCCGAGCAAAATACTCGGGATAGTAAAAAGAATTATATCTGAGCTAAAATTTCGTTTAGAGTTCCACTTGGACGCATAGCAGTAGCAACTTTCTCAGCACTTGGGTAGTAATACCCATCGATATTAACCGGAGAGCCTTGAATGCCGTTAAGTTCATTTACTATGGTTTTTTCACTGGTAGTTAAATCTTGAGCAATAGCAGTAAATTTGGTTTTTAATGCAACATCTTTCGATTGTTTTGCTAATGCTTCTGCCCAATACATTGCTAAATAAAAGTGACTTCCTCTATTGTCCAATTCTCCTGCTTTTCTTGATGGCGATTTGTCGTTTTCCAAAAATTTACCGGTAGCTTCATCTAATGTTTCTGCCAATATTTTTGCTTTCGGATTGTCGTTCACTTCACTTAAATGCTCTAAAGAAACTGCTAATGCTAAAAATTCCCCTAACGAATCCCACCTTAAATGATTTTCGTTAATAAATTGTTCTACGTGTTTTGGAGCTGAACCTCCCGCACCTGTTTCAAACAAACCACCGCCATTCATTAATGGAACAATAGAAAGCATTTTAGCACTTGTTCCTACTTCTAAAATTGGGAACAAATCGGTTAAGTAATCTCTCAACACATTTCCGGTAACAGAAATAGTGTCTTTTCCTTCTCTAATTCTTGCCAAGGTAAAATTCATTGCCTCTTTTGGCGACATAATATGAATTTCTAAGTCATTAGTGTCGTGATTTTTT
Organism: Vicingaceae bacterium; assembly: GCA_036567945.1. Taxonomy (GTDB): domain Bacteria; phylum Bacteroidota; class Bacteroidia; order Flavobacteriales_E; family Vicingaceae; genus BRH-c54. The sequence continues at coordinate 41,279 of DATCTM010000068.1, read as the reverse complement.
AAGTAGGTGTTTACTTTAGCAATTAAATTACTATCATGAGCTCTGTTTTCGTCTAGCCAAAAAACAGCAGGTGTTTGCGAAGCTCTCGCTCTGTTTACCGCCAACTTTACCCAATCTTGTATGGGAGCATCTTTGGTTTGGCACATTCTAAAAATATCGCCTTCGTTAACAGCTTGTTCCATCAACACATTGCCGTTGCCATCTTTTACTTTTATCACGCCTGCTTTTTCAATAATAAATGTTTTATCGTGCGAACCATATTCTTCTGCTTTTTGAGCCATTAAACCTACATTAGGTACACTTCCCATAGTTGCCGGGTCATAAGCTCCATTTTTCTTACAATCGTCAATTACTACTTGGTACAAACCGGCATAACTCGTATCAGGAATAATAAATTTAGTATCTTTAGCGTTGCCGTCAGGTCCCCACATTTTGCCTGAGTTTCTGATGTAAGCCGGCATAGAAGCATCAATAATTACATCATTAGGCATGTGTAAATTGGTAATTCCTTTGTTAGAATCTACCATAGCTAATTTTGGTCGGTTAGCATAACAAGCATCAATATCTGCTAAAATAGCTGTTTTATCAGCACCATCTAACTGCTCCAACTTGTTATATAAATCTGTTAATCCGTTGTTTGGGTTAAACCCTAATTTGCTGAATGTAGTGGCATGTTTTTCAAATACCTCTTTAAAAAATACTTCCACAAAATGACCAAAAATAACCGGATCGGAAACCTTCATCATAGTAGCTTTCAGGTGAACTGAAAATAGCACATCTTTTTGTTTCGCATCTTCAATTTGTTCAGCAATAAAAGCTCTTAATTTAGCTGCATTCATTACAGCTGAATCAATAATTTCGTCTTTTTTTACTGCTGTTTTATCTTTTAAAATGGTAATACTTCCGCCATTATCAGTTAGTTCTATGCTAAAGTGTGTGTCTTTATTCATTACTACCGATTTTTCTGAGCTGTAAAAATCTCCACCATTCATGTGAGCTACATGCGATTTAGAATCTGCCAACCAAGCTCCCATACTATGTGGATGTTTTTTAGCATAATTTTTTACCGCTTTAGGAGCTCTTCTGTCAGAATTTCCTTCACGCAAAACAGGATTTACAGCACTACCTTTCACTTTGTCGTATCTGCTTCTAATATCTTCTTCTGCAGCGTTTTTGGGTGTGTCTGGATAATCAGGAATTTTATATCCTTTGCCTTGTAATTCTTTTATGGCATCTTTTAATTGAGGAATAGAAGCACTAATATTTGGAAGTTTAATGATGTTAGCCTCAGGTTTGGTGGCTAAACCACCTAAATAAGCTAAATCGTCAGTAATTTGTTGGTTATCAGATAAAAAATCAGGAAAAAGAGCTAAAATTCTTGCCGCTAAAGAAATGTCTTTCGTTTCAATTTCTACATCGGCAGCCGAAGCAAAAGATTTTACAATAGGTAAAAGTGAGTAAGTAGCCAAAGCAGGTGCTTCATCCGTTTTGGTGTAAATAATTTTAGATTTTTGTGTCATGATAAACCGTATTTTATATGATAAAGAATATTGATAGTTCAATTGAAAAATTGAAGTGCGAAGCTACTCATAATATATGCTATTTTCAAGTGTTATAATCATAAAAGTTTCTATTAAAAAACAATACTTAATTTCTTTATTCAAGTTTAAATAATTAATTCAATCATTCCTTATTTTATTAAGTTTCTATCATTGTGTATTTTTACGTTTTGATTTCTTTTTTTAGAAAAGACAAAGACGTAAATAGAATGACAACAACAGAATCTCCAAAAAAGATAGAAAGAATTAATGCTCACGGACATTTATTGCCCGAACCTCACGAGGTGCCTCAGTTTATGAAAGATAAAAAATTGTTTTGGATAGATGATAAAAAACAATTTATGCATCAAGGAACATGGTCGAGACCCATTACCGATAAAAGTTTTTTCTTAACCGAAAAAATAATTTGGATGGAAAAAAACAACATCGATCATGCGGTAATGCTTAATCTTTCTCAAATTTATTGCAATGGTTGGGATAAACAAGATGCGGTAGATGCTATCCGTTGGCAAAACGATTTTAATGCTTCGGTGCAGCATCAACATCCTGATAAATTTACTTGCGGATTTGTGGTGCAGCCATTATACATTGAACATGCGTTAAAAGAAATAGAACGTTGTGTAAAACAACATAAAATGAAATTATTGTGTTTGCCAACACACTTTTTAAACGCTCAAAATCAATGGGTTTCTATTGCTGACGAGGTGGTTTTTCCTATTTATGAATTAGCAAATAAATACAATTTAGCCGTAGAAATTCATCCTTATGATGGGGAGAAAATGGTAGCATTAAAAGATGAATATTGGCGTTTTCATTTGGTTTGGATGATGGCTCAGTCGGCAGATGCGTTGCACATGTTTACCCTTAAAAATATTCCTAATCGTTTTCCGAATATCAGAACTTGCTTTGCTCATGGTTGTATGTTGGGTCAAGCTAATTTTGGTAGAAGAGTACAAGGTTTTGAAGGCAGACCCGATTTGTTTCAAGATGTGGAACATCCAAAAACCACCCTCGGGCATCCGAATTTGTTTTTTGATACTTTGGTGCACGATCCTTACACTTTACAATTACTTAAACACAGAGTGGGCAGCGAACAAATTGTTTGCGGATTAGATGATCCTTATCCTTTAGGAGAGATGGAATCTGTAAAAAATTCTTACCCCGGAAAAGTATTGGATGATGCATTAGCACTAAATATTTTAACCACAGAAGAAGTAAAAAACATTTGGAAAGATAATGTTAAGAAATGGTTAGGATAGAAAAGATTAATAAGAATAGTTAATTATTGTCTTTTCCTCTTCTAAAACCAAAAATAGTTAATCAATATCACTTTATTTTTTTAGCAAAATGTGTATTTTCGACAAAAAATAAAAATGCCTGCCAAGCGGGAAAATATAGCGTAATTTATGTCAGAAACGATATTAGTAATAGGCTCTTCGGGACAAATTGGAACAGAGTTAGTTGAAGAATTAAGAAAAATGTATGGCAATGATAATGTAGTTGCTTCAGATATAAAAACGCCTCAACAAGAACAATCCGGTCCGTTTGAAATAGTAGATATTTTAAACAAAGAACAATTGTTGTCCATTGTAAAAAAATACCAAGTTACTCAAGTGTATTTATTAGCAGCTTTACTTTCTGCTACAGCAGAGAAAAATCCTGAATTTGGCTGGCAATTAAATATGGAAAGCTTATTTAACGTTCTAAATTTAGCTAAAGAAGGCATTATTAAAAAAGTATATTGGCCAAGCTCTATTGCTGTTTTTGGTCCAACAACACCAAGAGTAAATACGCCACAACTTACCATTATGGAACCCACAACGGTTTATGGTATTAGTAAACAAGCCGGTGAACGTTGGTGCGAATATTATTTCAATAAATATAATGTAGATGTAAGAAGCATCCGTTATCCGGGATTAATTGGTTATAAATCACTACCCGGTGGAGGTACAACTGACTATGCGGTGGACATATACCACCAAGCATTAAAAACGGGCAATTATACTTGTTTTTTATCAGAGAATACTTATTTACCAATGATGTATATGCCCGATGCCATTAGAGCAACTATTGAGTTGATGCACGCTAAAGCAGAAGATGTTAAAATTCGTTCGAGTTATAATTTAGGAGGCATTAGCTTTTCGCCAAAAGAAATTGCAGCAGAGATAAAAAAACATCTTCCTAACTTTGAAATAAATTATAATGTGGACGAACGTCAGAAGATTGCAGACAGCTGGCCACAAAGTATTGATGATGTTGCTGCTCAAGAAGATTGGGGATGGAGACATCATTATGATTTGAATGCTATGACGATAGATATGTTAAAACATTTGAAATAAATAACATATAGCATTATGGAAAAACTACTTAACTATATAAACGGAGAGTTGATTGAACCTCAATCAAAACATTATTTAGATAACTACAACCCTTCAAAAGGAGAGGTATATTCTCTCATTCCTGATTCTGATGCTACTGATGTAGAGTTGGCAGTGAAAGCAGCTAAAGCAGCTTTTCCATCATGGTCGGTAACACCAAAAGAAGAACGTTATAAAATTATTATGCGATTGGTCGATTTGATTGAGCAAAATTTAGAAATGTTGGCAGCAGCAGAATCTAAAGACAATGGTAAACCGTTAAAATTAGCTCAAACAGTTGATATTCCTAGAGCAGCAAGTAATTTCAGGTTTTATGCAACAGGTATTTTGCACTTTGCTTCAGAATCGCATGCTATGGAAGACCAAGCCATTAATTATACTTTAAGAGAACCTATTGGTGTTTGTGGCTGTATTTCTCCGTGGAATTTGCCACTATATTTGTTTAGCTGGAAAATAGCTCCCGCCTTAGCTGCTGGAAATACGGTAGTAGCAAAACCTTCGGAAGTTACACCAATGACAGCTTATTTACTGTCAAAATTGTGTATAGAAGCGGGTTTCCCGAAAGGTGTACTTAACATTGTACATGGTTTAGGACCGAAAGTAGGAGCAGCCATTACCAATCATCCTGAAATTCCTGTAGTATCTTTTACCGGAGGAACAGTAACAGGTGCAGAGATTATCAGAACTGCCGGACCAATGTTTAAAAAATTATCATTGGAATTGGGAGGAAAAAATCCGAACATTATTTTTGATGATTGTGATTTTGAAAAAGCATTGAAAACTACGGTACATTCTTCTTTCGCCAATCAAGGACAAATATGTTTGTGTGGCTCCAGAATTTTTGTACAACGAGGTATTTACGAAAAGTTTAAAAATGCCTTTGTAGAAAAAACCAAGCAATTAAAAGTAGGAAACCCTTTAGATGCTTCCACTAATTTAGGAGCGGTAGTTTCTAAATCTCACATGGAAAAAGTGTTGTCATACATCCATTTAGCTCAAGAAGAAGGTGGAAAAGTCTTAGCGGGAGGAAATCAAGTAAACTTAAGTGGAGAATTTGAAAACGGTTGGTACATCGCCCCAACTATCATTGAAGGATTGTCATTTAATTGTAGAACCAACCAAGAAGAAATTTTTGGTCCGGTAGTAACTATTATGCCTTTTGATACCGAAGAAGAAGTGTTGATGATGGCAAATAGCACAAAATACGGATTAGCTTCTACTGTATGGACAGAAAATCTTTCTAAAGCTCATAGAGTAGCTGCTAGGTTACATACCGGAATTGTTTGGGTAAATTGTTGGCTATTAAGGGATTTAAGAACTCCTTTTGGTGGAGTTAAAAACTCAGGAGTAGGCAGAGAAGGCGGTTTTGAAGCCTTACAATTCTTTACTGAACCTAAAAATGTGTGTATTAAATTGTGAACAGTTTTTTCTAAGACTAAAATCGCTTAATAAAGTTCTTGCTGTGGAATTTTAATCTTTATCTTTGTGCATCTAACTTTAAAACCTAATAAGATGTATAACGGATTAATTCATGCACACAGCGGACTAAGATGGTTGGTAGTGTTATTTTTGGTAATAGCTATCATTAAATCATTTTCAGGCTGGAAAAACAATAAGTCATTTGACAAATCAGACAACCTAATTGCTTTGCTTTTGCTTAGTTTTACTCACTTGCAATTTGTAATAGGATTGGCGGTGTATTTTATGAGTGGAAGATTGGCAGCAATTGGAGAATCAATGAAAATATCTGAGGCTCGTTTTTGGTCGTTAGAACATGGTTTATTAATGATATTAGCCATTGCTTTAATCACTATCGGTAGAGTAAAATCTAAAAAAGCTGCAACAGACATAATGAAACACAAAAAAGGAGTTGCTTTTTATTCTATAGCATTTGTAATAATTTTATGGGCAGGTCTGATAAAGCCTTATTTATTAGGAAAACCATGGTTTTAAAGCATAAATTTCAAATAATTGTATGATAAAAAAATCACACGACACACAAGACTTGAGTGTAGAGAGAGCTGTTTTGGTCGGACTGATTATTAAAGGAGAGCAGGACGAAGATCAGTTACAAGAATACTTAGATGAGTTAGCATTTTTGGCAGAAACTGCCGGAGCAGAAACCGTTAAAAGATTTACTCAAAAAGTAAGTCACCCTGACACTAAAACCTTTGTAGGAAAAGGAAAATTGGAAGAAATAAGAAGTTTTATTAAAGAAAATGAGGTAGGCTTAGTTATTTTTGATGATGAACTTTCTCCTTCTCAATTGAGAAATATTGAAAGAGAATTAGAATGTAAAATTCTGGATAGGAGCAATTTGATTCTCGATATTTTTGCTTCTAGAGCACAAACTGCTCATGCTCGTGCACAAGTAGAGTTGGCTCAATTACAATATCTTTTACCTCGATTAACCAGAATGTGGACTCACTTGGAGCGTCAGAAAGGTGGTATTGGTATGCGTGGCCCGGGGGAAACTCAAATAGAAACAGATAGGCGTATCATTTTAGATAAAATAGCGTTGTTAAAAGAAAAGCTTAAAAAAATTGATAAGCAAAAAGCCACGCAAAGAAAACAACGTGCTCAAATGGTAAGAGTAGCGTTGGTGGGTTATACCAATGTTGGTAAATCTACCATTATGAATATGTTGAGTAAATCGGAAGTTTTTGCTGAAAACAAACTTTTTGCCACCTTAGATACTACCATTAGAAAAGTAGTAATAGAGAACTTGCCTTTTTTACTTACTGATACGGTTGGATTCATCAGAAAATTGCCTCACCATTTAATTGAATCTTTTAAATCTACTTTAGATGAAGTGAAAGAAGCAGAAGTGTTGGTGCATGTAGTAGATATTTCTCATCCTGCATTTGAAGATCATATTCGTGTAGTTAATGAAACCTTACAAGATTTAAATGCTTTAGATAAACCAACTATTATGGTGTTTAATAAAATTGATGCATTTACTTATGTAAAAAAAGATGAAGATGATTTGTTGCCAAAGACTAGAGAAAATTACTCGCTAGAAGATTTAAAGAAAATGTGGATGAGTAGAGAAAGTGAAGTGCCTAGTGTTTACATTTCAGCAGCAAAGAAGGTTAATATTGAGGAGTTTAAGCAAGTATTATATGATACAATTAAGGAAACTCATTTAAGTATTTATCCTAATCAGTTGTTGTATTAATTATATCAATCAATTTCAGACAATTTTCCTGATTGGAATAATCGGCTAACGATTCTTTTCGCTGTATTTTTATTGTTTCAATATCCATTTCTTGCTGAAAAAGAGATTTAATTTTGGATTTAAAAGTTTCATTATTATCAGCAATTTCGCATAAATCATTTAATGTAGTTCCTGACAACATCGTTGAATTTGCTAAACAAAACCTTCCCTTAAACAAAGAATGGAGCAGTTTTAATTTTAACCCTGTTGGTTGATGGGTGTAAAGCAAATTGATTTGAGCATTACTAATCAATTCTTGCATTTTACTATCGGTAGGGTTTTCAACTAACTGAATGTTGTTGTAATGGTTTATTGTAGATTTTAATTTTTTTGTTGGATGTAATCCGGCAACAATTAAAGGGATGTCTAATGAATTGAAGATTTCATTGCAAATTACAAGGGCAGCAGCTTCATTTTCTGGAACACCCAAATTCCCATGATACAATACATAATTGCCTTTACCTTGTTGAATGGTAATTTCTTCTCCTGAATGAAAACAAGGAATAAAAATTGTTTTTACTTTAGGGTATTCTTCCTTGAAATAAAGTTCATCTGTTTTAGATACTACCAAAATGAGGTCGGCTAGTTGTATTACTGGCTCGTACTTTTTTGCTTTCCATGCTTCAATGAAAAAATAGATTTTCTTAAAAAAATGTTGTTCTGCTTTGGCTAAATAAGCGTAATAATCATGCTCAATGTTGGTGGCTCTTATTATTTTAAAATGCTTTTTAAAAGCCTTGTCATTAAGTAAAAAGCTAGTGTGTAATCCTTCAAATAAAATAGGAAAATCATTTTTTAGTAAGTTGGTTTTTAGCTCTGCGGCAACTCTTGATTTTACGATGTAAGGGGTTAAACTCAAAAATGAGAAAATACCTGTTTGCCTTTTGTAATAATGTACTGTTTCGCAATATTTTTCTAGTTCAGCTTGTTTCCCTCTGCCGTAATCAAAACAATGTAAATGTACTTTAATGCCATTTTTATGAAGGTATTTTATTTTATAAAAAACATCTATTACACCGCCATAATTTGCCGGATAAGGCACGTTAAAAGAAATGATATTTAATTGATGGATTTCCAATTTAAAACTTAAAATTCAACATTTCTTTAATTATTTCCGATTCTTTTTCCCAATTCAATTCTTGTTTAGCTTTTGTTGCATTTACTTTCCAACTATTGAGTTGAGCTTCGTTTTTTAGCATTTCATTGAGTTGCTTAGCTAATGTTTTTGGATCATTATTTTGTGCAATTTCCCCAAGTTGATACTGTTTCACTAATGTGCTCATTTCAGGTAAATCAGCTACTAAAACAGGTATTTCTGCATGGATGTAATCAAACAATTTATTGGGTAATGCTAATTGGTAATTTAATCCTACATTTTCTTCTAAACTTAATCCTATAGTCGCTTGTTGCGTGTAGTTCTTGAGCTCTTGATAAGGAATTTCTCCGAGCATTATTACTTTATCTTTTAAGTCGAGTTGTTCAATAAGTTGTTGAATAGAGGCAGATATGTCGCCTTTTCCAATAAGTTGTAAAGTAGCTCCATCAATATATTGCATGGCTTTTACCATAGTTTCAATGCCTCGGTTTACATTTATCGCTCCCTGATAAAGTATGATTTTTTCTGATTTTTTTGAAGGAGGGCTAGGCGCTTTTAAAAAAGGAACATTTCTTACCACTTTTACATCAATATTATATTCCTTGCGATAGATTTCGGCAATACCGTTACACACCGTAATTACTTTGGTTAGTTGAGGTAAAATAAAGCGTTCTATTCTTTTCCAGAATACTTGAATTTTTGGACGAGGAATTAATTCCGGGACTTTGGTAAAATATTCGTGACTATCAAAAACTAAGGTGTTACTTTTCATTTTTGAAACTAGAAAACAAGCCGGTAGCGTATCTAAATCGTTACTCCAAATAAGCGATTGCTTGCTGAAAAGCAAGAAAAAAAATAACCGAATGTTGTAATTAGCATAGAAAAAAGCACCTTTATTAAACCATAGCTTAAACCTTTTAGTAGCATAAGCTTGTGTTTGAAGCGGCAAACTATCTTTTTTTAACCTACCAACAAGCAACACATTGTAATTTAACGATAGCAACGTAGTACAAATTTTATGTGCCCGCTGGTCGGTGGTTAAATCGTTGGTTACAGTTACAATGGCTTTAGGTCTGTTGGTCATTTGAGCGTTGACGTTCAAGGTTAAGTTTTTGGTAAAAATAAGATTTTTTTGAGGAGAAAATAAAATCTTATTCACTCCACCAACTCACCCCTTAGTGATTGCTGCATAAATGATTTAGTTTCATCAAGCGGTAGGTTTTTACCTAGTAAATACATCAATTTGGTAATAGTTGCTTCAAAAGTTAAGTCTTTGCCGCCAACAACACCAATTCTTTTAAGTGCGGAGCTTGTTTCATATTTGCCTTGTTCTACACTTCCGCTAATGCACTGTGAAATGTTTACTACCAACACATCTTTTTTGATTGCTTTTTGTAAACACCCAATAAACCAATCAGCAGTAGTAGTGTTTCCTGCTCCAAAAGTTTCTATTACCAAGGCTTTTAAATTCGGAATGGAAACAATGGCTTCTACAATATGTTGATTAATGCCTGGAAACATTTTTAAAGTAGCGATATTGGTATCCAGCTCATAATGAAACTGTGTGGCAGCATCAAAATCAGGTTGTAAAAGGTATTGTGAGTTAAACTTTAGGTTTACTCCGGCTTCTGCTAAAAAAGGGTAGTTGGGCGATTGAAAAGCTTCAAATTGCTCGGCACTTACTTTGGTAGATCTGTTTCCTCGGTATAAATTGTATTCAAAATAAATGGCTACTTCAGGCACTAACATTTTTCCATTAAATTTTGAAGCTGCAATTTCTATAGCCGAAAGTAAATTTTCTTTAGCATCAGTTCTTACCGCACCAATAGGTAATTGAGAACCGGTGAGGATAATGGGTTTGGTAAGATTTTCTGTCATAAAACTTAATGCAGAAGCAGTGTAAGCCATAGTGTCTGAACCGTGAAGCACTACAAAACCATCATAGGTGTTATAATTTTCTTCAATAATCTTACATAGCTTTATCCAGTGTTGTGGATTAATGTCTGATGAATCTATAGGGTGCTCAAAAGAAATGGTGTTTATAGTGGCGTTAATTTTTTTTAGTTCGGGAATTTCATGTAATAAGGCATCAAAATTAAAAGAAACCAATGCCCCTGTAATTTTATCTTGAACCATTCCTATGGTACCACCTGTATATATTATTAATATTGAATTCATTCTTCTAGTTTATGAGTTTAAAAGGTTATGGTTTAGACTCTTTTTTTGGGCTTTTACTCACCAAATAAACGCCTGTAAAAATAAACAAAGCTGCACTAATTTTAATCATATCCAAACTGTCTTTTCCTGCCCAAATAGCAATTAAGGTTGCTAGTAGCGGTTGGAGGTAAATATAAGTAGAAACTACTGAGGGGGAAAGTCTTTTTAGCCCGTAGATATTAAATAAATAGGCTAAAAAAGTAGTAGAAATAACTACAAATAAAAACTCCCACCAGATAGTTGGAGTAAAAGTTGACCATTCAATTTGCTTAAATTCTTCAAAACCAAATGGAAAAACCATAATTAATCCAAAAGCAAAAACCCACGACATTACTGTTATAGGTTTGTATTTTCGCATTAGCGGAACAGCGATAACTAAATAAATTCCATATGACATGGCATTTAAAAAGATGAAAATATCGCCTTTTAAGTTTTCCGAACCAAATGAAAAATCTCCTTTAAACAACAAGAGCAATAACGCTCCGATTATTCCTAAAGCAATACCGGAAACTTTGGTTAATGTAATGTTGTTTTTAAGAATAATAGCGGAAGCAATTAATACCATTATTGGATTGGAAACCATGATAATTCCTGCATTAATGGGAGTAGTGTTGTCTAATCCGTATAAAAACATTAATTGGTTAGCAGCTACTCCAAATAATCCACATAAACCCAACAACAAGAAGTCTTTTTTAGCAACTTTTTCATATGAAAAAACATAAATAATCCAAAAAAGCACTACAGCTCCTATTACCCGACTTAGTACCAAACCAAAAGGTTGTATAAAATTGGGCATCAAATCTTTGGCTATAGAATAGTTAGCTCCGTAGATTAGATTAGCACCAAAAAGAGCTAAGTGAGGTTTTAGGTTATTACTCATAAAAGTTGTTTAGCAGCATCGACAGTTTTTGCCGAATTGCCTACAAAAATAGCATCATCAATAATGATAACTGGTCGTTTTAAAAAAGTATATTCTTCTAAAATTAATTTTTTAATGTCATTTTCTGTTAATTTTTTGTCTTTTAAGCCCATTGTTTTGTACTTAATGGCTCTTTTGCTAAATAAACTTTCGTAGGAACCACTCAATTTTGCCATTTCTTGCAGTTGTACATCAGTAATTTTTGTAGTTTTGATATCTTGAAATTCAAAATCATTACTCAAGTTAAGCTCTTGAATAATTTTTTTACACGTTGAACACGTTGATAAGTAGTAGATTTTTTTCATTTTTTGAGTCAGTTTTAAAATGTCAGAAAATAGTAGCAAAGTAACCGAATTATTTACCGCAAAAAAAATTGCGATACCAATAGTTATTGGATTATTAGTTTCCGGCTACTTGTTATGGAAAAATACCGATTGGGATCAATTTCAAAACATAGATTGGAACCTAGAATTTTTCTTTTGGATGTTTGTAGCCCTTTTAATGATGGCTTGCAGAGATTTTGGTTACATGTACAGAATTAGAGTGCTTACTCATAATAAAATTAGTTGGCGACATAGTTTTGATGTAATTATGCTTTGGGAGTTTGTTTCTGCGGTTACTCCTTCAGTGGTGGGTGGAACAGGGGCTGCGTTATATATTATTAATAAAGAAGGAATTAGTGCAGGAAAGAGTACTGCCATTGTAATGATTACTGCTTTTTTTGATGAACTTTTTTATGTACTAACAGTGCCACTCGTACTAATTTTCATTGGTACTTCAAATTTATTTCCGGTAGAGTTGCAAAAGAAAATTTTTGGAATAACCTTTTCTACAGAAGGATTGTTTTGGGTGGGATATGGTTTTATGTTTCTGCTTTTAAGCATTATTACTTATGGGATTTTGTTGAATCCAAAAGGGTTTAAAGCAATTATTTTAAATGTATTTAAAATAAAATTTTTAAGAAAATGGAGATATAGTGCTATACAAGTTGGAGATGATATTATTCTAACATCTAAACAAATGAAAAAAGAATCTATGTGGTTTTGGATTAAGGCATTTGTGGCTACTTTTTTAGGTTGGACAGCGCGATTTTGGGTAGTCAATTTTCTTATTTTGGCATTTGTAGCAGTAGATGATCATTTATTAATTTACGGACGACAATTGGTAATGTGGGTAATTATGTTGATTAGTCCCACACCCGGTGGAGCAGGTATTGCAGAATTTGCTTTTAACGGATTTTTAAAAGATTTTATTCCTATTGGGTTGGCTGGTTTGCTGGCAGTTTTATGGAGGTTGATTAGTTATTACCCATATCTTTTTATAGGCATTTTTGTGTTGCCTAATTGGTTAAAAAGAGTTTATAATAGGTAGAAAGTTTATTCCTTTAAAATTCCTTGTTCTATAAGTTCTTCTAGATATACTCTTTTTCCTTTGTAGATAGCTGTTACAAAAGCATCATCTTGTCCTTTTGCTACTACTTTGTCTCTATGTTCGTTGGCTAAATTAAGGGTATTAAAATTTCCTCCAATAGTAAACCGTGTAATACCGTCATTCAGTAAGCTTTTTTCAACTTCTCCTAACCCTTTCAATCTGTCATAACTATAATTTTCGGGCATATTGTAAGCAGCTATTTGCACTTTAAAAATTAACCCATCCATGCTTTTATCTCCATAAACTTCTTCTATATTTTCTTCTTCAACAATTATATCAGATTCAAAATCAACAGTATAAAAGGCTATATTTTTATTTATTTCTACAAAGTCATCAGTATTTTCAATTGCGATAAGTTCCATAACAATAGAATCCCCCTTTAATTTTAAAAGGTGAGCGTCTTTTAATTTGTAAACGACTTCATAAATATCTCCTTTTGGTAAATTAGTTAGGTATTCTCCTGTAACAGAGTTAGAACCTAACTTGCTATGTGTTTCTTCTGAACTCTGTATGGTAACTATTATCTCTGCTTCAGCAGGTTGGTTATTAAGGGTTATGGTTCCTTTAACAACAGCAATAGTCGGAATAAAACCTACCAATCCGGGCATTACACTATAAATATCTTGCAATCCGTATCCACCAGGTCTTCCTGAAGAAAAATAACCTGTTTTTCCATCAGCAGACAATACATAGTAAGTATCTCTATCAGGACTGTTAATTGGAAACCCGATATTTGTTGGAGGTAACCATGTTCCGTTTAATTGAAGTTGGGTATGGAAAATATCATACCCTCCCATACTATTATGACCTTCAGAACTAAAAACTAATGTTCTCCCATCCGGATGGATGAAAGGAGCATCATCATTATAAGGAGTATTTATAGTTGGACCTAAGTTTTCTATATTTCCCCAAATACTATCGTTAATTAAAGTTGCTTTATAGATGTCTCTGCCTCCAAATCCTGCAGGTTTATCGCTTGTAAAATATAACGTTTTTCCATCAGCAGATAATGAGGCACTACCTTCCCAGTGATTAGTATTTACCTCTCCTAAAAGCGGTTTTGGATCACTCCAGTTATTTCCTGATAATTTGCTATAATAAATTTCTCCTTTTTTCTCCTTACTGTCTTTATAAATAAAAAGAGTTTGTCCATCAGGAGAAATAGCAATGCAGGCATCATGGTTATAACCATTAATATTATCTCCCAATGGTTCAGGGTTTTTCCATTCTCCATTTTTTGATTTTTCGGAAATAAAAATATCTTCAAAACCACCTTTAGATCTTTTGCCAACGTAGGTAAATAACATGGTTTGTTCATCAGAAGAAATTACAGGAACATATTCAGAAGCTTCTGAGTTTATGGGAGAGCCAATATTGGTGATGGTTACTTCTGAAGGGGTTGCTACCAACATTTTAGCATTCGTGCAGTTTTCAATTAATCGCTTTGTAATTTGTTGTTGCTCATCATCAATTTTTTGATTGAGATATTCATTAAACACTTTAATAGCATCATCAAATTGATAGGTTAAGTGATAGGCAATTCCTAAAAAGTACTTAATATCTGCAGCATCAGGGTCGCTTTCTGCTATTGGTTTTAGATACAGTACAGCTTTGTCATAAGCATCTTGTTTTTTTAAATAACACATTCCTAAGCGATATTGAAGATATGTTTCATTAGGATATTTCTCAATTAAGTCCTCATAAATGGGAAGTGCTAATGTGTAATATTCTTGTAGGAAAAAATCCTCCGCTTTATCTAAGTTTGCTTTATCTGCTTTATCAAAAGTTTTAACATTTAATGCTATGGCTTTATTTTGAGTATATCCAATGCTATAAATGCAGGTTAACATTAAGAATAAAAAAAGAGGTTTAATTTTTTTCACAGATTTAGTTAATTGAGAATATTTGATATAACTGCTTTATTATGAAGCAAAAATACATTTTTTTTGCAATTTCAAGTAATTTGCCAAAGGAGATTGGAGATGTAGAACAAGGCTTCTTATTTTAATGCTGAATTCTGCTATAAAAATAATTATCTTTGACGCTCAAAAATAAATACAGATGAAACGACCATAAGTAAAATTTTTCTCACGCATGAGAATGATTATCTTGGGAGTTACATGTGACCAAAAAACAATAAGATAAACACATGAAAATTTCTTACAACTGGCTTAAAGATTACATAAATATAGAAGATCTTACTATTGATCAGCTTTCTGAGTTATTAACCAACTGTGGATTAGAGGTGGAAGGCTATGAAACTACAGAAAGTATTAAAGGCGGATTAAAAGGCTTGGTGATAGGAGAAGTAGTTGCTAAAGAAAAACATCCTGATGCTGATAGGTTGAGTGTGACTAAAGTGAAAATCAGTGAAAATGAACCTTTGTTGAATATTGTTTGTGGAGCTCCAAATGTGGCTGAAGGTCAAAAAGTAGTTGTTGCCCCAGTTGGTTGTACTATTTATCCGCTAGAGGGAGAGCCTTTTAAAATTAATAAATCTAAAATAAGAGGTCAGGTTTCTGAAGGGATGATTTGCGCTGAAGATGAAATAGGGTTAGGAACATCGCACGATGGAATTATGGTGCTGAATGGAGATGCAAGTATTGGTAAATTAGCTAGTGATTTTTTTGGAGTAGAAACAGATGTAATTTTTGAGATAGGGTTAACTCCTAATAGAGCAGACGCTACTAGTCATATAGGTGTAGCAAGAGATATTGCAGCAGTTTTAAACCAAACTGCTACAAAAAATTTAGCAGTTAACTTTCCAGCTGTAGATGATGTAAGGACTGCTAATAACAATTTAAGCATTGAGGTAAAAGTAGAAGATAAAGAGAGATGTCCACGTTATTCTTCTATTTCAATAACTAATGTAGAGGTAAAAGAATCTCCAAATTGGCTGAAAAATAAATTGTTGAGTATAGGTTTAAATCCAATTAATAATGTGGTTGATATCACCAATTTTGTGTTGCACGAAACAGGTCAACCCCTACATGCTTTTGATGCAGATAAAATAGCTGACAAGAAAATTATCATAAAAACAGTAACCGATAAAACAAAGTTTATTACACTGGATGGAACAGAAAGAACAATATCTGACCAAGATTTAATGATTTGTGATACTGAAAAACCACTTTGTATTGCTGGGGTTTTTGGCGGAGCAACTGCCGGAGTAACTAATAACACTAAGCAAGTGTTTTTAGAAAGTGCTTATTTTAATCCCGTTACTATTAGAAAAACATCTAAAAGACATGGATTAAATACGGATGCTTCTTTTAGATATGAAAGAGGAGCTGATCCGAATATTACCATTTATGCATTGAAAAGAGCAGCTCAGCTTATTCAGCAAGTTGCGGGTGGAATAATAGCTTCAGAAGTGAATGATGTTTATCCTGAAAAAATTAATGATGTTGAAGTTGTTTTTAATTACAGTAATTGTGATAGGCTAATCGGAAAGCAATTAGATAGAGCCCTTATTAAAAATATTATTATTTCTTTAGGAATAACTATCGTAAAAGAAAATGATAATGAGTTAGAGCTTTGTGTTCCTCCTTTTAAGGTAGATGTTACCAGAGAAGTAGATGTGATAGAAGAAATTTTACGTGTTTATGGATATAACAATGTGGAAATCCCGTCAAAAATGACCACGTCCATCACTCAAAAACCTGTTCCTGATAAAGAAAAAATTGTTAATATCATATCTGATTTGCTTGTAAACAAAGGGTTTAATGAGTTGTTTTCTAATTCATTAACTAAAAAATCTTATTATGACAATCAAACAGAAGATTTGGTAGAATTGCTTAATCCATTGAGTAATGAGTTAGGCGTAATGCGAAAAACATTGTTGTATAACGGATTAGAAACAATAGTATTTAATCAAAATAGAAAAAGTCCGGATTTAAGTTTGTTTGAAATTGGTAAAGTTTATTCAAAAACTGATGGAAAGTTTAAGGAAACCAATTGTTTAGGTTTGTTTGTTACCGGGAAACAACATCCTGAAAATTGGAACACGACTAAAGAAAATAGTAATTTTTATCATTTAAAAGGAGTTGTAACGGCTTTGTTAGAAAAGTTTGGAATTGAAGAAGATAAAAGTGTAAGTGATATATCAGTTTCTAATAATTTTGCCTATGGATTAACCTTTTCTATCAATAATATAGCATTGGTTCAACTTGGTGAGGTTAGCTTTGAGCTTCAAAATCAATTTGAAATTAATCAGCCTGTATATTTTGCACAACTAAATTTAGATGAGTTTATTAGTATTATTAAAAAGAACAATATAATTTATCGTCCAATAAGTAAGTTTCCTCCTGTAAGAAGAGATTTATCTTTATTGTTAGATACTCCAACAACATACGAAGCATTAAAAATAGCCGCGTTTAAGCAAGAAAAAAGATTACTTAAAAAAGTAAACCTGTTTGATGTTTATGAAGGAAAAAACCTTGAAAAAGGGAAAAAATCTTATGCAATGAGTTTTATTTTTCAGGATGAAAACAAAACATTAACTGATAATGAAGTAGATAAAGTGATGCAAAAATTAATTTTTACTTATACCAACGAGTTCAATGCTATTGTAAGATAAAAACTAAAGGATCTGTTATTCTTGGGTTCTTAAGAGTAAGATAGTTAATAGTTTAGTTGATTTTTTTTGATTATATTTTAAATAAAGGTTATATTTGTTCCTTGACAATTAATCTAATTATTAACTAAAACTTTAATGCTATGAAAAAACTTTCACTATTTTTAGTAATGACCTTAACAGGAGCTTTTGCTTTTGCACAGGTTATTTTTCAAGTGCAGTCTCCAGCTCCATTGATGGGGAATTATGCACTTACATGGGCAGACCCAGGAGGAAATGATTGGGCAACGCCAGATTTAAATGTTCCAGCAAATGCTGTAACAGGTGTTTTAAAATTTGTTGATGCTCCGGGAGGAGATACTATTGCATGTGCACCGCCATTATCTACTAATTTAACTGGAAACATTGCAGTTGTTTACAGAGGTAGCTGCCAATTTGGATCTAAGGCTTTAGCAGCTCAAAATGCAGGAGCTATAGCTGTAATTATTGTTAACAATATTGGAGGTCCACCAGTAGGGATGGCAGGTGGAAATGATGGGCTTTCTGTTACTATTCCTGTTATCATGATTTCTGATGTTGATGGAGCGTTATTAAGAAACGACATCATTGCCGGTAATGTTACTGGGTTTATAGGTAGCAAAGTTGGTTTATTTGCTGATGATTTAGGCTCAACTAGAGCAGATGTGTTAATGGCTAGAAGGTTTTCCAACTTATTACCACTTTCTCAGAATGCAACAGAATTTAATGTTGCTACTGGTGCATGGGTAAGAAATTATGGTAATCAAACTCAAAATAATGCTGAATTAAAAGTTGAAATTTCTTTAGGAGGTGTTCCTCTTTTCGCTGATAGTGCTGTTATTAATGGATTAGCACCAAATGATTCTGTTTATGTTTCTTTGGCGACATTCTCTCAAGCAGTTTACACAGCTGGATACTATACAATGACTTATACTATTTCAACTGCAAACCCTGATGGAGATCCTAATGATAATGTGATTTCAGCAAACTTTATGTTAGATAATACCATTTATTCTTATGCAAGAAGAGATGAAAATAATGGCGAGTTATTAAGTCCGGCTGGTTATAGACCAGGAACATTTACTAGTGGATATGAAAATTGTTTAGCTTTTAGTGATCCTAATGCTAGCAGATTACAAGTGAATGGAATGACTTTTTCTGTTACAGCTAGTGCTGGCGATGATATTTCAAATGAGTTTGTAGAAACAGTTGCTTATGAGTGGAATGATGTTTTTACAGACATTAACGATCCTAATTTTGGTTTTGCTAACTTGGTAGAAGTAGATAATGTGTTCCATGTATTTCAATCTAATAACGAGCAAGATTCTAATATTTATAAAGCATTTAATTCTCCAATTACTTTAGTAGATAATCAACGTTATTTATTTTGCTTTAGAACGCAAAGTACAGTGTTGTTTTTAGGTTTTGATAATCAATTAGATTATACAACTACTCAGAACACTTATTTACAACCAAGTATTCCTTTGTTTGTAGATGGTTCTAATGCTTATTTAAATGGATTCGGATTAGAGAATGTGCCTGCCCTTTCTGTTACTTTTGCTCCAGCAGGTACTGTTGGTGTAGATGAAATAGAAAATAATAATGACATTACCCCTTATCCAAACCCAGCTGCTAATATTATTAATATACCTGTTGGTAAGTTTGATGGTTTAGCTCAAGTGGATATTTATGACATTGCTGGAAAATTAGTTGCTACAGAAAATGTTAACTTAAGTTCAACAAACGTAATTTCTGTTGATGTTGCTAACATTGAAAACGGAACTTATATTTTCAAAATGACTTTTGCTGATGAATCAACAAAAGCATTTAATGTTTTAATTAGTAGATAATACTATTAACATAATTTAAAATAAAAAAACCTCCAAGACTTCTTGGAGGTTTTTTATTTTAAGTGTTCCGGTTTTTTTTGTCTAAAATCTTTTTTAGGAGGTGCTTTTTTCTCTTTATCTTCATGGAAAAAATACCTTAAATCTATGGTTAGATAATTGCCCGACAAATCAAATCTAGCTTCTTCATTTCTATTATAAGCTTCGTAAGTAACAAAAGACTGCATAAGAGAACTGAAAGGTCTGTGGAAAGAAAATCCAACATACCAATACCCACTTTTTCTTGTTCTATATTCCCAACCAACATTAGCAATTAAACTTAATTGAACCCAACTTTTTCTGTTTACAGCATTGGCAAAAACTTCATACTCACTTACAAATAATGGAGTAGGATAAACGTCTACAGACAGTCCTCCAGAAACATTCATAAACATTTCTCTACCTAATTGTACATATACTAAGCCTGAAACAGGAATTTCATAAGTTACGAGTCTAAATTTAGAATTACTTGAAAAAGCTGAGTCTTTATCGTTTATGCTAAGACTAAAATTTCTACGTAAGTAGTTAATACCAGTTTCTAAGGAGATATTTTTTGTCAAGCCTTTTCTTATCACCATTCCGAAACTTAAACCTACTTTTGGGTCAATTTCAAAAGAGATGTTATTTTGTTCTTTAGCTTGTTTACCACCATCAATATAGTTGAGTGGTACAATTGGTTTAAATTGTATACCAAAGGTGGTTATCTTCTCTTGTGCTTTAAGATTATCCGAAAGCAATAGAAAAAGAAATCCAATAAAATAATAAAATGTTGTTTTTACATTCATAAACTATGTAATGCTTGCCTGCAAAACTAAACAATTCGTAGTATAAGTTGAAGGAGTAACTTTTAAATGGATAGTTTTAGTATATAAATGGTAGGATTTTTCTATTAAACGGTATTTTTTTGGTTTTTTTTAAGTGTTAAAAGTAAAAATACTGTAGTAATGAAACTTATTATGATAAGTGAAATGGATAATAAAGTATTTTCTGAAGATGAAAATGACTCATTTTCGTTAATAGTATTAGGATTGATATAAGCAGCTATTACAACAGAACCATTGTTTAATAGATGAGCTAAAATTGGTAACCAAAGTGATTTACTCCAAAAAAACAAATAGCCAAACATTACTCCTAAAATTAATCGTGGCAAAAAGCCATAAAATTGCATGTGTAATGCACTGAATAAAATTGCTGTAATCCAAATGCCTAAATGATATTTCTTTGTCCATTTAATCAAAAGTTTTTGCAATACACCTCTAAACAATAACTCTTCGCCTACAGCCGGTAAAATAGCAACCAACAAAAAGATAAAAAGGAAATCAAGAAAGTTATCCATTTTAAGAAATGATGTAGTTAGTAAAATGGCTTGTTCTTCACTCTGTTTCATCCACTCTTCAATGGCAGACATAAATTCAGGCAATATTAATTTTGAGTTTATATCTATTGTAAAGGATAAAAATGGCATTACCACCAACATAATAAGTGCAGTTAGAATAATACTTTTAAAGTTGGTTTTTGCTTTAATACCAAGCTCTGTAAATGGAGTTTTACTAACAAGTTTAACATAAATTAGAGGTGGAACAATAAACAAACCTATGGAACTAAAAAGTTGAATAACTTTTAGCGCATTTAATTCATCATTGGCTAGTTGCTGATAAGAAAATTGATGGCTGATATTAATATCGAAAAGTAATTTGGCAACAACAGCTCCAATAACAGAGAAAAGCAAAACACTTAATAAACATAGTATAAGAATGGTTACCAATTGCTTTAAAAAGTCAGGTTTTTTGGTAAGGCTATCCATTTTAGTTTATTTTATGAGTTTGTTTTTTTCTTTTTTTGGAGTAAAAAGTGGTGAAGAAAGATAGTCTTCGACAAGTTGCTCATAAAAAGATTTTTTATTTAAAATTTTGGCTACACTAATTGCAATAAGAGCTGCTAACATCATAGAAAAAACACTTGTATGACGATTGGTCATTTCTAATACTAGAATAAATGATGTAAATGGAGCATGTGTAACACCTGTCATAAAAGCAATCATAGAAGTAATAATAATTAAATTTTTGAATTCAGGGATATTTAATAAATTTACTATACCATCTCCCAACGTGGCTCCAATGGATAATGAAGGTGCAAAAATTCCTCCAGCTCCACCACTAACATAGGTAATAATAGAAGCAAAGAACCTTGATGGGAAAGTATGCCACTGTGTTGTAGCATTTTCATTAAAAAGTAAATTTACCATAACTGTTTTACCAGAACCTGTGGAATCATTTCCAGTAAAGAATACTAATGTTGCAAATAATAATCCCATTAAAATGGCCCATGCGGCTTTTTGTTTGGTGTGTTTTAATATTTTTTTCCACCTAATTATTTTTAATAATATGCTAGAAAATAAGTAGCCAAAAAAGCTACTAAAAATGGCAGTTAAAATTACATGCACTATTGCAAGACCTTTCATCTCCGGTAGATCAGGAGTTCCAATATATAAATAAGAACCAAGAAAAAGTTGAGAGGTTAAACCAGCAATAATTACGGCAGTAAATAAATGAGTTCGCATAGTATTTAAGTGTGTTTTACCAAGTTCTTCGATTGCAAATACGATTCCACCTAAAGGAGTGTTAAATGCTGCTGCTAATCCAGCAGCACCACCGGAAATAAGCATCAGACGTTGATTAATTTTAGGCCAAAAGTCGGGAACAAAGCGATAAATAGTGTTAAAAATTGCTCCCGAAATTTGTATAGTAGGGCCTTCCCTACCTATTGCTCCACCACCGAGTAATAAAGTTATACTACTAACAATTTTTACAATAATCACTTTTACATTTAGCAGTTTTAAAATATTTGAAGAACCATTTTTTTGTCCTGAAAATTGAATGCTGGCAATAAGTTGTGGAATTCCGCTACCAGAAGCAGTAGGACTAAATTTATGAACCAACCACCAAGCGATAAAAAAACTTAATGGAGCTGCAATAAAAATCCACCAAGCTCTTTCAAAATCAATTGTTTCATGAAGTTGTTCAACCCAATGGAATAGCTTTGAATAAAAAACAGCTAATAAACCTGCTACAATTGATGAAATCCAAAAAGGAAAAGACTGTAAGGTAAATTTTTTCAATTCATCATTTTGCATTTTGTTTTTAAACATTTGCAAAAGTGAATTTATATATGTCTTTATTTTTTTAAACATCAAGGTTGAAAAGTTGAACGAGCAAATTTAAGTAGAACAAAATAAAAAGAGGCTACTTATTTAAATAAGTAGCCTCTTAAAAAACTAAAAACTAATTTGAAAAAATATTATTTTATTGTATTACTAATTTTTGTGTAATTACATTGTTATCAGCTCTAAATTGTACAAAGTATACACCTGAAGAAAGTTGATTGGTTTCATCAATTGAAAGTGTGTACTTTCCTGCTGCAAAACTTTGTCCGTTTATAACACTGGTAACGTCTTTTCCTAATAAGTCTTTAATAACAACGGAAAGATTATCAACGTTTTTTGTTAGATTAAAACTAATAATAGCATTGCTTTTTGTTGGATTAGGATAAATCACAAAATTGCTAATGTTATCATATTGTTCACTTACTGAAGAAACACCATCAATATTTATATCATCTAAGTAGAAGTTATTACCTCCACCTGATTCAAAAGCGAGTTTAAAACGCACATTTGTTTCGTTAGTTATTGTACTTAAGTTTATAGATTTTTCAACCCACTCACTAGCAGTAGGTGCCCAAAATGAAGTTTTTAAACCTGTAGTAGTTAAGCCAGTGCCGGTTAAAGGTAGTTTTAATGTCCAAGTTTTGCCACAATCTAATGACCACCAAACTAGTAACCTGTCAGTGTTTGTACTAGCTCTTCTTGCAAAGGCAATTTTAAATTTAAATATTGGATTAGTTACATTAGATAAATCGTAAGACGGTGTAATTAATTCATCCTTCCATCCAGATGCAGAGGTTAAGTAATTTCTTAACTCTACAGCAGCACTGCCTGTAGCAGCAGCACTAGTAGTTCTTTGGAATTTTTGACCACCTGTCGGGTCTAGAACTATAAAGTCGTTAGCAAAAGTAGTAGTATTCTCAAAACTCTCCACTAAAACCCCAGAGTAATCTGCGGTTAATGAACTAACAGTAATGATACTGTTTTTAGTAATAGTTCCTGTTCCTGCACTATTTCCTGGTTGGTGAGTAGCACTGTAAACTCCTGGTGTATTATAAGTTATTGTTGGATTAGCTGCGGTTGAATTAGCAGGTGTTCCACCATTAAAAGTCCAGTTGTAAGAAGTTACAACACCATTATAAGAATTATCTGCATAAGTAACACTTGAACCTACACACACCATAGGGTTGTCATAAGTAAAATCTGCTATTGGAGCACAGGTTACAGGTCCATAAGGATCAGCAGTTCCTGTAAATGATAAGTTTGAGGCATCAGATAATTGTTTTAATCCTTGTGAGGTACTAGTGTTACTCAAAACAGCATCCATTCTGGATTTTTGCCCTGCTGAAAACATGTTTTGACAACTGTTATAACTCATGTAGTTTTCTATTTGATCTAAAACATTAGTTCCATAAAAATCTCCTGAAGGCACATTGTTACAGGAGTTTTGAGTAGTTGGACAACCGAAAGTAGATGTTGCATCAGGAGGTGTGTCAGCTACAAAATCTCCACCACCTGTTCCGTTGTTTGAGCAACCGCCTTGGAATGTGTGTAATAATCCAAAGCAATGTCCTATTTCGTGCGTTAATGTTCTATCATTTCTGTTAACGAAATTGTGATCTATAACAACACCATAAGTGTTGTTTATACCACTCCAAGGAAATTGTGCATATCCGGCTATAATTCCTCCGCCACCACCACCACCGATGTTCACTACTGACCAAACATTAAAATATTTTTTAGTATCCCAACGACTAACGTTTTTAACTGCATCACTAGCATCAACACTAAGTGGAGACTCTACTCTTACAATTCCTTCTGTACAGTTTCCATTAGGGTCTAAATGAGCTAGTCTGAATTCTACTTTTGCATCAACAGCTACTGGAGCAAAAGGAGCATTTGCTGTATTTCTTGTTTGAGAAGCATCACTATTAAGTCTTCTAAAATCTTCATTAATAGTCAACATAGCATCTTCAATATCTTGTTTAGAAACATTTCCTTGACCATTAAAAGTAACTATATGAAATACTACAGGAATAATATAATTAGGCACTTTATCATTTGGACCTCCTTTTTTTAAGTTTTGAGGGTTATTTTGTATAAAGTCTCTAACTTGAGCTTCAAATTGTTCTTTTTGTTGAATTAGAGAAGGATTTTGTTTAATTTGATTTTCGTAGTGATGATCTGCACCACACCAATCTCCTGTTCTTTCAACTTGAGCGTAAGCTTTTGGTGATGATGAAAATAATAAAGTAGCAAGTAATAAAGATGCTGTAATTTTTAAAGATTTCATTTGTGAATTTTTAGTTTATTTACAAATATAACCTTTTCTTTTGTTTTTTTTTAGGTTTTTTAGCATGTTATTATTAGAATGCTATTGATGTGTTTTAGCTAATGTCTCTTATTGAACAAATGGTTTTTTCTTGTAAGGTTTTGTCTGAAATAAATTTGACAATAAGTTTTGCGGTACTTGTTGGATCTGCTAAATCTCCATTGTTTTTATACTCTATAAATCGTTCTATATTTGAAAAATTGGTTTCATCAGCCTTTCTAATTTCTTCTTGCATACCAGTATTAATAATTCCAGGAGCTAAGCTTAATATGTTGGTATTCAATTTTTTGTTTTTTATTTCTTCTTTAAAAACTAAGCTCAGCATATCGAGCCCAGCTTTAGTAGCACAATACACACTCCATCCATCAATAGGGCTTCTCCCTGCACCTGAACTGATATTTATAACCAATTTACTAAGCTTATTGTTGTATGTTTTCACAAACTGATTAATGAGTAAGGTTGGTGTAATAAGGTTGAGATTATAAGTGCTAATTATTTTATCACAATCGAGGTTTCCTAAGTATTTAATATCACCAACAATTCCGGCATTATTTATTAAAGTGATAGTTGTTGCACCCTTTAATTCTGGGAATTCAAACTGTTTAACAACATCTATATCTGCTAAATCTACTTGTATATGCTGAAATTGTTGGTGACTTATATTATTTGTTCGGGAAATTCCATAGACGAAATTTTTTTCATTAGTTAATAATAATTCCGTTAGGGCTTTACCTAATCCTTTACTTGATCCTGTAATAAAAAAATAATTCATAAATTTTTTAGTTTAATGCACTAGCTAAATCTGCTAATAAATCTTCGGCATCTTCAACACCAACACTTAATCTTATAAGCGAATCTACAATACCGGTTTTTTCTCTGTCTGCTTTTGGGATAGCTGCATGAGTCATTGTTGCCGGATGACCAATTAATGACTCTACACCACCTAATGATTCTGCCAAAGCAAATAGTTGCACCCTTTTAACCACACTTAAAGCATCTTCTAATTTATTTCCTTTAAGAGAGAAAGAAACCATGCCGCCAAAATCTTTCATTTGAGCTTTTGCTATATCATGGTTAGGGTGTGAAGGTAATCCAGGCCAATATACATTTTGTACTTTTGGGTGTGTATTTAAAAATTCAGCTATTTTTTTTCCATTTTCGCAATGCCTTTGCATTCTTAAGTGTAATGTTTTGATTCCTCTAAGTACTAAAAATGCATCTTGTGGTCCGCAAACAGCTCCACTACTATTCTGAATTCTATAAATTTCTTTTGCAATTTTTTCATCATTAACCACTAATGCGCCCATCACTACATCAGAATGTCCTCCCAAATATTTGGTAGCAGAGTGCATCACTATATTAGCACCCAAATCTAATGGATTTTGTAAATAAGGAGTTGCAAAAGTATTGTCAACAGCTAATAAAATATTATTCTTTTTGGCAATAGCAGCAATAGTCTTAATATCAATAATGTTCATCATTGGGTTGGTTGGTGTTTCTACCCAAATAAGTTTAGTATTAGCATTAATTTTTTCTTTAATAGCTGTAGTATTGTGCATTGGAACAAAGTGAAATTTGATACCGTATTTTTCAAAAATAGTAGTGAAAATTCTATAGGAACCACCGTATAAGTCATTTGTTGAAATTACTTCATCACCCGGATTTAACATTTTAATTACACAATCTATTGCCGCTAAACCAGAACCAAAACAAGCACCAAATTTTCCATTTTCAATGGCAGCTAAGTTTTTTTCTAATGCATGTCTTGTTGGGTTAAGTGTTCTAGAATATTCATAACCTTTGTGGTTTCCAACACCATCTTGAACATAGGTGGAAGTTTGGTAAATAGGAGTCATAATTGCTCCGGTTGCCGAGTCAGGTTCAAGACCTGCATGTATAACTTTTGTTCCGAATTTCATTTCTTTTTGTATAGTAGTTTTATACTTTATTGATTCAATACAAAACAAAAATAAGTAAAGAAATTGGGACTTAATAATTTATGGAAATGAGCTATTTTTTTAGGAAAGAGAGGTTCTACTCATAAAAACTATATTCATACTGAATAATAGTAAGAAATTCGGTAGCAATAACTTTGGTTAGTTGGGCAGTCATCAACATATTTTTATCGTAGAGAAATTGTGTTGAGGTTTTATACTCATCATTTTCATAGGTTTTTATTTCCATTAAATTGCCAATCTCATCATATATAAACTCTTCTTTTTTAATGAGGTCTTTATTAAGGTCCGCATGAGTGGTTCGTTCACTCAATCTGCCTGTTTCGTTGAATTTATAGGTGATTTTTGATTTTTTGTTGCCAATTAAATACTTGGTATATACTTCAGATAAATAGCCCAATTTATCATAATAATAAAATGTTTCTTTATAGCTTTTTCCATAACTATTGTAATGAATAATTTTTTCTTGATTATTAGATAATCGCTCGAAATGGAAGCTATCTGTTTTAATAATGTATCTTTTTTTTAAGCTAAAATCATTTTTGGTGTTGCTAGCATTTTCTTCACGAGCATACGTTTCTTTTAATAAATTGCCTTTAGCATCATAATCGTAAGTCAGTGAAAAAAAACCGTTATTATCTGTTTTTCGTTTTACAATAATCTTATTTTCATTGTTGTAGGTATAAGCAATTACATTTGTATCTTTTTTAATGTCTTGAGATAAAAAAGTAGAATATTGTTGTTGCAACATTCCGTTTTCATCAAACTCGTAGTAAAAGTCAACATTTTTTTTTCTGATAATATCTTTTACTTTTTTAGAAGACCAACTGCCTTTAATAGATTTTATTTTATTGATTTTAATGAATTTTTCATTGAAAAAAGGATCTTCATCGAAAAGCTGTTTGTTGGGATCCAATAATTGTGCTTTGGTATTTAATGAAAGCAAAAAAAATAAAAAAAGGCTTAAAAGATATTTTACTATAAGCATAAAACGATTAATTTTAGAAAGTATCTTTTACTTCTTCATAAACAGTTTTAATTCCTTCTTCTAAAGAGATATTGTGTTTCCATCCTAATTGATTAATTCTGGATACATCCATTAATTTTCGTGGGGTTCCATCAGGTTTGGAGGTATTGAAAACTAAATCGCCTTTATAGCCAACGGTTTTTTTAACCAATAAAGCTAAGTCTTTAATAGAAATATCTGTACCTGAACCTATATTTACAAATAATTCTTCGTTGTAGTTTTTCATTAAAAACAGACAAGCAGTAGCTAAGTCATCAACATGCAAAAATTCTCTAAGAGGAGTTCCTGTTCCCCAAATTTCTACTTGTAGTTGGTTTTCTAATTTGGCAGTGTGAAATTTTCTAATTAAAGCAGGTAATACATGGGAGTTGTTTAAATTATAATTATCATTCGGACCATAGAGGTTAGTTGGCATTGCCGAAATAAAATTACAACCGTATTGTCTTCTATACGATTCGCAAAGTTTGATGCCGGCTATTTTAGCAATAGCGTAAGGTTCATTAGTAGCCTCTAAAAAACCTGTTAAAAGATATTCTTCTTTTAATGGTTGGGGAGCCATTTTTGGATAAATGCAAGAGGAGCCTAAAAACAATAATTTAGTTACTTTATTTAAATAAGCAGCATGAATTACATTGGCTTCTATCATTAAATTTTGATAAAGAAAATCGGCTCTATAAACATTATTGGCGTGAATTCCACCTACTTTTGCAGCAGCTAAAAAAACATAATCAGGTTTTTCTGTTTCAAAAAAACTATTTACCGCTTGTTGGTTAGTTAAATCCAATTCTTTAGAGGTTTTAACTAATAAGTTTGTGAAACCATTGCTTTTTAGCTGTCTAACGATAGCCGAACCAACCATGCCGTTATGTCCGGCAACATAAATTTTATCAGATTTATTCATTGTAATTCATTACATCATGTCCGCCCTCGAGCAAGTATTTATCTCTTTTAAATAAATTCATATCAGATTGAATCATATCTTTTATTAAGTCTTGTAAATTATGTTTTGGTTTCCAACCTAAGTTGTTAAATGCTTTAGAAGCATCTCCAATTAATAAATCTACTTCTGTAGGTCTGAAATAATTAGGGTCAATTTCTATAAGAATATCACCTGTTTCAGCATTAATTCCTTTTTCATCAACACCTGTTCCTTCCCATTTCATTTTAATATCCACTTCATTAAAAGCCATTGTAATAAAATCTCTTACTGAAGTAGTTTCTCCAGTTGCTAATACATAATCTTCGGGTGTTTCTTGTTGTAACATTAGCCACATACCTTCAACATAGTCTTTTGCATGTCCCCAATCTCTTTTAGCATCAATATTTCCTAAATAAATTTTCTTTTGCATGCCTAACTTAATTCTGGCAACACCTCGTGTAATTTTTCTGGTAACAAAAGTTTCTCCTCTAATAGGGCTTTCATGGTTAAATAATATTCCATTACAAGCATACATTCCATAGGCCTCTCGATAGTTTTTGGTAATCCAAAAAGCATATAATTTTGCTACAGCATAAGGACTTCTTGGATAAAAGGGAGTGGTTTCCGTTTGAGGAACTTCTTGCACTTTTCCATATAACTCTGAAGTTGATGCTTGATAGAATTTTGTTTTGGTTTCTAATTTTAGAATTCTTATGGCTTCTAAAATCCTTAGTGCACCAACAGCATCAGAGTTAGCAGTATATTCAGGTGTTTCAAAGGAAACTTTCACATGTGATTGGGCAGCTAAGTTATAAATTTCATCAGGTTGTACATCCTGAATAATTTTAATAATATTGGTGGAGTCAGTCATATCTCCATAATGCAAAATGAATCTTACATTAGCCTCATGTAAGTCGGTGTATAGGTGGTCAATTCTGTTGGTATTAAAAAGAGAACTTCTTCTTTTTATACCATGAACTTCATATCCTTTACTTAATAATAATTCAGCTAAATAAGCACCATCTTGTCCGGTAACTCCTGTTATTAATGCTACTTTTCTTGACATAATTTTTTTTTACAATAATACTAATTCTTAATAATATAAAAAAGCATCCTATTTTAACTAAAATAGGATGCTTAAACAAAATTTTGTTGTTTAAATATTTTTTATTCTTCTTCTTTTTCGAAATACACAGCTGTCATGTCTCTATATTCCATTGCGTTTGCAGGGAAGTTTTTTACATAAACTTGTAATAATCTTGTGTTTTCGTCATAGAAAATAGGCATAGTAGCTGCATCATCAATAGCAATTTGGTCTGCTTGACGGTACAATTCCATACGTTTTTTGTCGTCAATTTCTCTAAGTGCAGCATTGAAAACAGAATCAAAAGCTTCAC
Source organism: Vicingaceae bacterium (assembly GCA_036567945.1). Taxonomy (GTDB): domain Bacteria; phylum Bacteroidota; class Bacteroidia; order Flavobacteriales_E; family Vicingaceae; genus BRH-c54. The sequence goes on along the minus strand of DATCTM010000068.1, from coordinate 11,192 downwards.
TTTGGTAACGAGTAGAGTTAATGTAAGATTTACTGTTAATGTCTCCGGGAACATGATCTCCGTAAAGTAAGTTTAAGAAATTTTCAGGATCCGGGTAATCTGCAATCCATCCTGCTCTCCAAAATAGTGCTTTACCTGTTTCTAAGTTTTCTAAGTGCTGAGCAAATTGCATTTGTTCAATTTTAACAGAAATTCCTAAGTTTTCAGATAACATTTTTTGAACTACTTCAGCCACCTGAACATTTCTATCTCCACCACCCGGATTAATTTGTAAAGTAATTTCGGGGAAGCCTTTACCATTTGGATATCCTGCTTTTGCCATGTGTTCTTTAGCTTTTTCAGGAGAGTATTCATAACCTTTTACATTTTCATAATCATATCCTTTAAATGGAGGAACAATACCGTTTAATCCAGCTCTTCCTTCACCTTGTAAAGTATAGGTAACGATTGATTCTCTGTCAATTGCATAATTGAAAGCTTTTCTTACATCAATATTGTTGAAAGGAGGAAGCTGGTGTTGTAATCCTAAATAAAATACACTCATAGCAGGAACAACTTGCATAACGTAAGGTTTGTTGCCGCCTTTTTTAGCTTCTTCTAATTCGCCAACAACTTCTTTAATCATTTCTAATGGTAATCTAAATACCATATCTAAGTTACCTTTTCTGAATTCTAATAATTCCGCTTTTTTCTCTTTAATGAAAGAAAATTTAATCCCATCTAAGTAAGGTAATTGATTTCCGTAGCTATCAACGCCCCAATAATCAGGGTTTCTTTCTAAAATTACTGTTTCAGATTCTTTAATTTTTTTAACTCTAAAAGGACCTGTTCCTACACAGTTAATTCTCATATCTAACCCATACATATCAAAAGCTTCTTTAGGAAAAACTGAACAAGAAATATGACTTAAGATGTTTAAAAATCCTGCAAAAGAGTAGTTTAAGTTAATTTCTATAGTATAATCATCAATCACTTTAATTCCAGAAACACCTTGAGGAAGTGGAGATTTGTTTACAGTAGATTCATAATATTCGTTAGCTCCAATTACTTTGTCTTTAAATAACCAATACATTTGATTAGAAGGATCTGTTTCACAAAGTTTATCTAAAGAATATTTAAAGTCCTTAGCGGTTACTTCTCTACCTTTTCCTCCTTCAAAACACTTGTCGTCATGGAATTTCACCCCTTTTCTTAGTGTAAAAGTAAACTTGGTAGCATCTTCATTCACGTCCCATTTTTCTGCTAATCCAGGTAATATAGACAAGTCTTCTTGATCCAATTTAACTAATCCTTCATAAACCTGATTGGCAATTCTGTGAGAAACAACTTCGGTAACGTTTAATGGGTACAGGCTTCTGAAATCTTCCGTTTCATTAACTTTGAATACACCACCGTAGTGAACATTTCCTTTTGCTGTTTGAGTATTTGTTTTGTTATTATTGTTGTTCTCTCCACAACTGTATAATAACACTGCTGAAATTACTAAATAGACTACTTTTTTCATGATATAGTTTTGTTTTAAAGGACAAATATAAATATAAGATACAATATCCTAAAATTTAATTTAGTTTTCATCATTTTTTTTCGTCAAAGTGCTTTTTAATTGATACTAAATGCTAAATAAAATAGTTCATTAGCATAATTTATTTTAATTCTGCATTAAATTACTTTTTTTGTAAGTTTACTCCTGACAAACTTTTATTGTTTGAAAAACATAAAGTATATCATATTAATTTTTCTTTCCTTTTTGATATTCAAAGTGGGTTGGACTCAGGATATTTCTAATTATAGAGAGAAAGAAATTGTATTAGACAAAGATACTATTCAGCTCGATTCATTAAGTTTAGTGCCTCAATCTGAGTTAATTTCTATTAATGACACTTTGTTAGAAAGTAATTTTTATGAAATAGATTATGCAAAAGCTGTTTTTATTTTAAAAGAAGAAGGCGCTCATCTAAAAAATAAAAAAATTAAAATGGGCTATAGGGTTTTTCCATTATCATTTTCAGAACCCTATTTCCATAAAGAAAAACAACTTATTGAAGAAGGTGGAACAATAGCTAAGAATCCTTTTTTATATGAATATACGGTGGCTACAGAAGATATTTTTTACTTAAACGGTTTGGATAAAAGTGGAAGTATTTCTCGTGGAGTAGCTTTTGGTAATAGTCAGGATTTATCGGTAAACTCTAACATGAATTTACAGTTATCAGGAAAAATTACTGATGAGATTAGCATTTTGGCCTCTATTTCTGATGATAATATTCCTATTCAGGCAGAAGGAAATACGCAGCAATTACAAGATTTCGACCAAGTATATATTCAATTGTTTAGTGATGAATGGAAATTAACTGCCGGAGATTTTTATCTTAAAAGACCTGATACTTATTTTATGAATTTTAATAAAAAAGTGCAAGGAGGTAGTTTTAACATTACTGTACCTACATCTAAAAAAGAAAATGCTTTAACCATTACTCCTACTGTTAGCGCAGCTGTTTCCAGAGGTAAATTTGCTCGAAATAGAATTTTAGGTATTGAAGGAAATCAAGGTCCATATAGATTAAAAGGTGCGGATAATGAAACATTTATTATTATCCTTTCGGGAACAGAACAGGTTTTTATTGATGGGATGTTAATGAAAAGAGGTAATGAGTTTGATTACGTAATTGATTACAATACTGGAGAGTTGACCTTTACCTCTAACCGATTAATAACTAAAGATTCCAGAATTGTGGTAGAGTTTCAATATTCAGATAGAAATTATGCTCGTTCGCTTATTCATTTCGGTAATGAATTTAAAAGTGAAAAACTCAAACTTAATTTTAATTTTTATACCGAACAAGATTCAAAAGATCAACCGTTATTGCAAGATTTAACTGATGAAAACAAGAGGTTTTTGTCAGAAATTGGAGATAGTATACAAGATGCCGTTATTCCTAACATTAATTTGGTAGCGTTTGATGAAAATAAGGTCTTGTACAAAATGATAGATTCTTTGGGTTACGATTCAGTTTTTGTTTACTCTACCAATCCCGATAGTGCTATTTATCAGTTAGGATTTTCCTATGTGGGAGAGAATAACGGTAACTACAAACAAATTCAAAGTTCGGCAAATGGAAAGGTGTATGAATGGCAAATACCTGTTGGTGGACTCCCCCAGGGAAACTACGAGCCGGTTATTTTATTGGTTACTCCCAAGCAAAATCAAATGGCAACCTTGGGCGGAGAGTATATTTTTAGTAAAAATGCGAAAATAACATGGGAGGGAGCTATTTCCAAAAATGATATTAATACTTTTTCTGATAAAGATAGTGGTGATGATATTGGTTATGCCTTTAAATTTAATTCTGAGAACATTGTTGATTTAAACAAAGAAAAAGAAGAAAGTTGGAAACTGAATATTGGAAGTAATTACGAGTACGTACAAGAATACTTCACACCAATAGAAAGGTTTAGATTGGTAGAATTTGAAAGAGATTGGAATATTAGTAATGCTATTGTAAATACCGACCAGCATATTATTGGTGGAACAATTGGGTTAAACAAAGTCGACAAAGGAAATGTTGTTTATGCATTTAACTATATGAATACATTAGAGTTAATCGAAGGAGCTAAAAATGCATTAGCTATCAACTATAAAACGAATGGGTTTCAGTTGGTGAGTAATGCCAGTTTTTTGCAAACTAAAGGCGTAAATAATTCTGAATTTTTGCGACATAAAGCCATTCTTACAAAACAATTAGGGTGGGTAGTGCTTGGCGTAGGTGAAGAAACCGAACAAAATAAATTGTTTCTAAACACTAGTGATTCGTTAACTGCCTCTAGTTTTGAGTTTGTTATTTTACAAGCGTTTATTCATAATGCTGATACCACTAAAAACAAATTTATGTTGAGCTATAAACAACGTGATGACAATGTGCCTGTTGTTAATGATTTTTTAAAAGCTACTAGAGCTGAAGATATTGAGCTATCTATGAGTTTACTGAAAATGAAAAACCATAAATTACGAAGTACTTATACATACAGAAAATTACATATTGTATCCACCACACTAACCACTTTAAAACCCGAAGAAACTGTTTTAGCTAGAGTGGAATACAATGGTAACTTTTTAAAGAATTTAATTTCTACCAATACGTATTATGAGATTGGTTCAGGGTTAGAAGTAAAAAAAGAGTTTTTATTTGTAGAAGTACAACCCGGACAAGGAACACATACTTTTATTGGCGATTTAAATAATAATGGCGTAAAAGATTTAAATGAATTTGAAATAGCCGTTTTTAGAGATCAAGCCAATTATATTAAGATTTTTACTCCTACTAACGAGTTTGTAAAAATCTACACGAACCAGTTTAACCAAAGCTTGTTTTTACAACCGGAAGCTATTTGGGGAGGAGAGAAAGGATTAAAAAAACTAGTTTCTCGTTTTTCTAATAGGGCAAATTTCCGTACTAGCCGAAAAGTAAGTAATAAAGATGATTATTTTAATCCATTTATTGCTGATATTGATGATAGTTCATTGGTTACCATTAATATGGGGGTATTGAATACTTTTTATTTTAACAGAACCAACACTAAGTTTGGAGCGGACTATATTTATCAAGACAATAGAGATAAATCCTTACTGACAAATGGAGTAGAGTCCAGAAATCAGTTTTCGAATACTATAAAAACACGTTGGAACATAACACGAGTTTATACTTTGATAGTGTTGGCTTCACAGGCAAAAAAGAGTAATTTTTCGGAGTTTTTTACCAATAGAAATTATAATTTATTTATTCAAGAGATTGAGCCAACCTTTGCCATTCAGCCAAATGTTAAAATAAGAGTTAGTTTTTTATTTAACTTTAAAGAAAAAACTAATCAACCCATTTATGGAGGAGAAAAATCTATTTCTAAAAAAGGAGGAGTAGAGTTGAGGTTTAATATGGCTGCTAAAGGAAGTATAAGAGCTAATTTTAATTATATTGAAAACACATTTTCGGCTACTGATAATGTTTCTCTGGCATTTGAAATGCTCGAGGGGCTTCAAAATGGAGCTAATAGTACGTGGGAATTGTCGTACCAACAAAACTTATCGAAATACATGCAGCTGAGTTTGAATTATAATGGCAGAAAATCTGAAAACACTAACTTTATTCATACCGGAGGAGTTCAGGTAAGGGCATTTTTTTAAAGGATATTAATCCTTTATAGTTAATTAATTTGTAGTTTAAAAATAAGTGTTAATTTTGTTTAATAAAAAACAAAATAAATTGAACACAATCAAGGAGTATTTCAGCATTAAAGATTTAGAAAATCTTTCAGGAATTAAAGCACACACTATTAGAATTTGGGAAAAACGTTATGGGTTACTTTCTCCTGAGAGAACCGATACCAATATACGCTATTACTCACTCGATGCCCTTCAGAAGTTGTTGAATGTTTCTTTGTTAAACAACAACGGACATAAGATTTCTAAAATAGCTCAGATGCCTGAAGATAAAATTCCTGTAGCCGTACGAGAAATGATAGTGAAAAAAGGAGTGAACAATTATACTATTAATTCTTTTAAGTTGGCAATGCTCAATTTCGATTATAAGTTGTTTAATGTTACTTATAATCAGCTGTTAGTGCAAAAATCATTCAGAGAAATTTTCCTTACTATTTTTGTTCAATTGCTCGAAGATATTGGGTTGTTATGGCAATCTAAAACCATTACACCGGCTCACGAGCATTTTGTTTCTAACCTCATAAAACAAAAAATTCATTTACATATAGAAAATTTGCAATTACAAGTTCCGGAGAAAAATAATAAGGTTTTTGTGTTGTTTCTTCCGCTAAACGAAATCCATGAATTGGGCTTGCTTTACTTGCATTTAGAGTTTTTGTTACACGGTTATCCGTCTATTTATTTAGGTCAGAGTGTTCCTGTTGAAAACCTTAAAGACTTGCAAAATGTTCACGATAATATTACTTATGTTTCATATTTTACTGTGTTTCCGAGTGAAGATGAGTACCAACCTTATGTGAGTAGTATTGTCGAAAATATTTTGAGAACCGATAAAGATGAACTTATCTTATTAGGAAAAAAAGCTAATTCTGTAGAAAACAAACCTTCTTTTAAACAAGTTAAAACGTATTTATCCATTCAGAATTTAGTTGATGATTTATAATTTTGTTTAATTATATTTTGTAATTGTCAAACAAAATAGTATTTTTGTTTCATATTTTTATTAAATATGTTAAACAAAAAGAAAAAAGTAATCATTATTGGAGCTGGATTTTCATCCCTTGCTGCTGCAAGTTATTTGGCTCAACAAGGATTTCAAGTTGAAGTGTTAGAGAAAAATGATTCGCTTGGTGGTAGAGCTCGTCAGTTAAGAAAAAATGGATTTTTATTTGACATTGGTCCTACATGGTATTGGATGCCCGATGTTTTTGAACGATTTTTTAATGACTTTAATAAAAAGCCCTCCGATTATTATGTGTTAGATAAACTTAGTCCAGCTTACCAAGTTTATTTTGAGGTATTAAAATCTATAACAATTAGCGATAATTTAGAAGAAATTTATGCTGTTTTTGAAGCTGAAGAAAAAGGCAGTTCAAAGTATTTAAAAAGTTTTTTAGCAGATGCCAAAAATAACTATGATGTAGCGATAAAAGATTTGGTTTATCGTCCGGGAGTTTCATTTACAGAATTAATTACTCCACAGACTATTACTAAACTTAGCCAATTTTTTACGAGCATAAGTTCTCAAATCAGACAAAACATTAAAAGTAAAAAACTCATCCAAATTTTAGAGTTTCCAGTATTGTTTTTAGGAGCAAAACCAAGTAATACACCTGCTTTTTACAATTTTATGAACCATGCCGATTTTGGGTTGGGAACTTGGCATCCTAAAGGAGGAATGTATGAAGTGGTAAAAGCTATGCAACATTTGGCTCTTTCGTTGGGGGTGATATTTAAAACCAATCAACAAGTAGAAAAAATTGTGGTGGAAAACAAAGAGGCAAAAGGTGTGGTTGTTAATGGCGAATTTATTCCTGCCGATGTAGTGCTTAGTGGTGCTGATTATCATCATACGGAAACCTTACTTGATGAACAGTTTAGGGCTTATTCCGAAAAATATTGGGAAAAGAAAACTTTTGCACCATCTGCTTTGTTGTTTTATGTTGGGTTTAAGAAGAAATTAAAAAATGTATCGCACCATACCTTATTTTTCGATACCGATTTTGATTCACATGCTAAAGATATTTATGATAATAAAAAATGGCCAGAAAAACCACTTTTTTATGCCAGCTTTCCTAGTATAACAGATGATTCTTTTGCTCCCGAAGGACAAGAAGCAGCTACTTTTTTAATTCCTGTTGCTCCTGGTATTGAAGATACTCCCGAAATTCGATTAAAGTATTTTAAGAAAGTTATACAACGGTTGGAGCTACTGACACAGCAAGATGTTGAAAATGATATTGCTTTTTATGAATCTTACTGTGTGAAAGACTTTGTAAAAGATTACAACTCCTATCAGGGAAATGCCTATGGGATGGCGAATACCTTACTACAAACCGCATTTTTACGTCCGAAAATAAAAAGTAAAAAAGTGGCAAATTTATTTTTCACCGGACAGTTAACTGTTCCCGGTCCGGGAGTTCCTCCGTCATTAATATCAGGAAAATTAGCAGCTAACTTAATTGTAAAATCCCTAACTAAAACTAAAGCACATGAAACAGTTATTTGATGATTTATCATATAAAAGCAGTAAGTTGGTTACCAATACTTACAGCACTTCTTTTGCATTGGCTGTGGGCATGTTGGCTCCATCTATAAGAAAAGACATACATAGCATTTATGGTTTTGTACGTTTTGCTGATGAAATTGTAGATTCTTTTCATGGATATGATAAGAATTTGTTATTGAATCAGTTTGAATTGGAGTATTACAATGGAATGACTAACGGAATAAGTTTAAATCCGATTATAAATTCTTTTCAGCATACAGTAAAAAAGTACAATATAGATGATGAGTTAGTTAATGCTTTCCTAACAAGTATGCGTATGGATTTGTATAAAACCGAATATACTACTACCGATGAATACAAAGCATACATTTATGGTTCGGCAGATGTTGTGGGCTTAATGTGCTTAAAGGTTTTTGTAAATGGTAATGAAGAAAAATACGATGAATTAAAAGATGCAGCGATGCGTTTAGGTTCAGCCTTTCAAAAAATAAATTTTTTGAGAGACTTAAAGCAAGATGTTGATGAACTTTCAAGGGCTTATTTTCCAGGAGTAAATTTAAAATCGCTTACACAAGAAAATAAATCACAAATTATTAATGAAATAAAAGTAGATTTTGATGCAGCATACAAAGGAATAGTAAGACTGCCTGCAGAAGCTCGTTTTGGCGTTTATACCGCCTTTATTTATTACAAAAAGTTGCTATTAAAGTTAGAACAAACCCATCATAGCGAGATTATTAAGAAAAGGATAAGGGTTTCTAATCCTGTAAAATTAGGGTTGTTAGCACAATCGTTTGTAAGGTTAAAACTGAATTTATTATAAAAATAAAATGCAAAAGCTTTGTTTCTTCATATTATCAGGTTTAATGTGTGTTAATTTAATGGGCAACAATATTAATTTGGCACGAATAAAGCTTTCTAAAGTAACAACCATTGCTCAAATTGATACAGTTTTAATATTAATAAACAACATAAACACACCTATTTCCAACGCCTACAAGGGGGCTTATACAATGATGAAAGCAAAATATGTAAACTCTCCATTTAAGAAATATGCATATTTTAATGAAGGCAAAGCGTTAATAGAAAAAGCAATAGAACAAGCTCCCAATAATGTAGAGATACGTTATTTGCGAGTAACACTTCAGGTTAATTTACCTAAATTTTTAAATTATTACGAAAATATAAATAATGATATCGATTTTGTTTTAACAAACCTCAAGACAGCACAAATACCAATAGAAGTGAAATATAAAATAATTATTAACTTAGTAGCAGCTAATTTAATTTCTAACGAACAAAAAGCTACTATTTTTTACCAAATAAACTATGCAAGAAATACGAGTAATATTAGTAGATGATGATGATAATGAATTAGGCACTATGCCTAAATTAGAAGCACATCAAAAAGGTTTTTTACACAGAGCCGTATCTGTTTTTTTGTTCGATTTAGATGGAAATTGGATGTTGCAAAAAAGAGCGGCCGAAAAGTATCATTCAGCTAATTTATGGACGAATACTTGTTGTAGTCATCCCTATCCTAAAGAAGACACCAAAAAAGCTGCCGAAAGAAGATTGGTAGAAGAAATGGGCATACAAAGTGAATTGATTAAAGTGTTGAGTTTTGTTTACAGAGCAGAACTCGATAACGGATTGGTGGAACATGAATTCGACCATGTTTTTATCGGTTTTACGGCTGAATTGCCATCGCCTAATAAAGAGGAAGTCTCTGATTGGAAAATTATTTCTTTTGAAGTATTAGACAATGAAGTTCAAAATCATCCTGAGCAATTTACCGAGTGGTTTAAACTCATTTACAGAAAAGTAAATTTGCATTTAGAATTGAATAAAATTCATGTAAAAAATTAAGCTATGTTGTTTGTTGGAATAATTATCGTTACATTTTTTTTGATGGAAGGTGTTGCTTGGGCTGCTCATAAATATATTATGCATGGATTTTTATGGCATTTACATGAGGATCATCACACTAAAAACCCTAATTCTTTTTTTGAGAAAAATGATTACTTTTTTGTGATTTTTGCTGTTCCGGGCATGGCGTGTATTTTATTGGGAACAATATTCTCCATACCTTATACCTTACCTATTGGCTTAGGAATTACCATTTATGGAGCAGCTTATTTCTTTGTTCACGAAATTTTTATCCACCAACGATTTAAAGTGCTTAGAAATACCAACATCAAATATTTTAAAGCTATCAGAAGAGCTCACAAAGCACATCACAAACATTTAAGAAAAGAAGATGGAGAGTGTTTTGGAATGTTGTGGGTGCCACTAAAATATTTTTCTCAAAAATAAATGGAAGCACTTTATTTAATATTGCTCTTAGTTTCATTTAGCATTCCGTTTGTTTATTCATTTGAGAAAAAAATGCACTTTATTAAGCATTGGAAAATTGTTTTTTCGGCTATTTCAATAGTTGCCATTGTTTATATTGTTTGGGATATAATTTTTACCAAGATAGGCGTTTGGGGGTTTAACCCGAATTATCATTTAGGAATTACTATTTTTAATTTACCTATAGAGGAAATATTGTTTTTCTTTTTAATTCCTTATGCCAGCATTTTTATTCACTATTCGCTACAGTATTTTTTTCCGAAAGCAACACTGTCTGACCAATTTGTTGTGCCATTTACTTGGTTGCTTATTGCTTTTTTAGTTGCGTTAACTGCATTGGACATGGGCAAATTATACACTCAAATAAATGGGGGGGTCTTAATTTTTGCCTTGCTGTTGGGTTTGTTAGATAAAAACAATACCCTACATCGTTTTTATGTTTCTTACTTAATAATTCTCATTCCTTTTGCAATTGTAAATGGCATTTTAACCGGAACTTTTATTGATGAACCCGTAGTTTGGTATAATAATTCTGAAAATCTGGGAATCAGGTTTTTTACTATTCCTATAGAAGATTTTGGTTACACTTTTAGTATGTTGTATTTTTCTGTTATTTTGATAGAACGTTTTAAAACCAATAGCAATGACTAAAAAGATACTAATAACAGGTGGAACAGGATTGGTGGGGACAGCATTAACGGAACTTTTGGTTGAAAAAGGTTATTCTGTTACTATACTTACAAGAGATAAAAATAGAAATTCAAAACACCCTAATATTGCTTATAGTTTTTGGGATATTGATAAAGGAATTATTGATAAAGATGAGTTGCTTTCAGCAAATTACATTGTTCATTTAGCAGGAGCTGGAATTGCAGATAAACCTTGGTCAGCCAACCGTAAAAAAGCTATTTTAGATAGCCGAGTTGATCCAATAAAGCTTATTTATAATAGTTTGAAAAACAATGCTCATCAGCTTAAAGCCTTTATTTCTGCTTCGGGAGTGGGTTATTATGGGGCAATAACTACTAACACCATTTTTGATGAAAAAGCATCTGCAGCCAATGATTTTTTAGGAAAAACTTGTCTGCAATGGGAACAGGCTGTAGATGAAATAGC